>JAQYWN010000979.1 GCA_029379265.1 Rhizonema sp. NSF051 | reverse complement strand
GATTATATTATATTCTTCAGGCATCGTCCGCTTCTAAAACAATTGTTTTTTTAAACATATATCACAGAATTTAGTTACTAATCAGACTGATTATATTGAGAAATTACTAACTCAAATTATTTATCTGAAAATCAGTCTTATCCACCATCAATTAACCTGATACAAAGGAAGGCGGCAATGTTAGGTAAGTGGACACAATTAAATATCAATCTGTAAAGAAATACAAGTAGGACTTAAACCCCTAGTACATGATGTTGCAAATAAAGCTTTTCGTCAAATAATCTGTATTTTTGAAGGCAAAATTAGATGCGCTTACCCTGGGGAAGATTTCCTCAGATCCGGCAAATTAGTTATAATTCTCACATCACTCATAAAGTACCCTTAACCCTTCCTTTTACCTCTGCTCCTCTCTAAAGCCGATAAAATAAGGTAAACTCAATGTCTCGTTGGTTCAACATCGCAGGACCTTGCCAAGACGATATCCACTACATGCTATCGCCAACTGCGCGGTTACCAGATTTAGAGGAGCTAATTCAACAGCGTAGTTACTTTGTCGTTCATGCACCTCGCCAAACAGGTAAAACAACGACGATGCTAGCGCAGGCGAAACAACTTACAGAAAGTGGACGCTACGCAGCAGTTATGGTATCAGCAGAAGTAGGAAGCGCGTTTAATCATGACCCAAGTGCGGCAGAATTAGCAATTCTTGGTGCTTGGCGGAACACAATTGCAGTTCGCTTACCCAAAAATTTGCAACCTTCTGCTTGGGTTTATGAGGAACCAGGACAAAGAATTCGAGCTAGTTTACAGGTTTGGGCACAGGCTTCACCACGACCGTTAGTAGTATTTATAGATGAAATTGATTCACTACAAAATGAAACCCTAATTTCAGTTTTACGGCAGTTACGCGATGGTTATCCCAACCGTCCCGAAAATTTCCCGCTATGTGTGGGGTTGATTGGTTTACGGGACGTGCGTGATTATAAAGTTGCATCCGGTGGGAGCGATAGATTTAATACGGCGAGTCCTTTCAATATTAAAGTCAGTTCTCTAACACTGAGAAATTTTAATGCTGCCGAAGTTGCAGAATTATATCAGCAGCATACCGACGATACTGGGCAAGTTTTCACCCCACAAGCAAAAGCAACAGCATTTGATTTAACTCAGGGACAACCTTGGTTAGTCAATGCTCTTGCCAAACAAGTCGTCGAAAAAATGGTGAAGGATAGAAGTGTTGCCATTACCCATGAACATATTTTAAACGCCAAGGAAAGATTAATCGCACGTCAAGACACCCACCTAGATAGTTTAGCCGAACGTTTGCGAGAACCAAGAATCAAGGCGATTATTGAACCAATGTTAGCAGGTTTGGAATTAGGGGATGTACCTAATGATGATATTCAGTTTGTGATTGACCTGGGTTTAGGTAAAATGGATCCTTTAGGAGGACTAGCGATCGCAAATCCAATCTACCGGGAAGTGTTACCCAGAGTGTTAATGGTGACACCGATGGCTTCGTTGCCTCAAATTGCACCTACCTGGTTAACTGGTGACGGGGAATTAAATACAGATGCTTTATTACAGGCGTTTTTAGTCTTCTGGCGACAGCACGGCGAACCATTGTTAAAAACTACCGGATACTATGAAATCGCACCCCATATAGTACTCATGGCATTTTTACATCGCGTCGTTAATGGTGGTGGAACTATAGAACGGGAATATGCCATTGGTAGCGATCGCATGGATTTATGTTTAAGATATGGTTCTACTACTTTAGGCATAGAATTAAAAGTATGGCGCGATAAAAAACGCGATCCCCAAACTCAAGGTCTTGAACAATTAGATTCATACTTAGCTCGCTTGGGAGTAGATTTTGGCTGGTTATTTATATTCGACAGACGTGAAAAAGCACCCCCAATTGAAGAACGTTTATCAACCCAAATTGTCGCTACAAAAAATCAACGTTCTATTACTGTTATTCGTGCTTAGGATTGTAGGATTGTCAAGTCCGACTCTACCTCGTAAGCTACACCCTCAATTGATACTTTGGCATCATACTTAATTCCCCAAACTTTTTAGTGCTGTTTTTTTACCTTCTATTGCTGGTTTGTAGTTGGGTTCGATATCAAGGGCTTTATTGAAGGCTGTAAGAGCTTCTTGAGGGGATTTATTCAAGAGAACTTCACCTTTGTTAGTCCAAGCAACATGGAGCTTTGGGTTCTTTTGAATTGCTTGTTCAAATGCTTTGAGTGCTTCGTCTGGTTTCTGCAATCCCAACCAGGATTCGCCCTTGTTATTCCAGGCATAAGCACAATCGCCAACAGCATAAACATCTGAGAATTACAAGCCAACCCAATAGTTTTATCGAAAGATTGGATAGAGTCTTCGTATTTCTTTAACGCCTGTTCACTATTTCCTAAACAAAGCCAAGATCCAGAGAAATTAGGAGCAATTGCAGTCGCTCTTTTACAAACATGGTAATACTTTTCTAGCTCTTGTTTTTCTGGATCTTGTTTGAGTTGACCAGAGAGTTGACCATAGGCATAGCCTTGCTGAATCAAAACTTCTGGAATATTTGGTTCAATTTTTAACACTTCGTCGAACGTTGCGATCGCTTCTGCAAAGTCTCCCTTGCCAATTAGTCTTATGCCTTGCGCATAAAGATGCTCTATTTGTTTTTTATATAGTATTGTTTTACAG
>JAQYWN010000978.1 GCA_029379265.1 Rhizonema sp. NSF051 | reverse complement strand
GGGTTTAGGAGTCTGTAAAATTTAGACATTAAATCAATTGTATACATGTATACTAAAATACATGTAATTAGGGTCAGGTGAGTTGGGTTAAATGATTGTTTTGTGTTTGTACTTGTCAGTATGTCCAAAAGTCTTTTGAATGTTGTAAAACCAATGTTCTTTTGGCGACACGCGCTCGCTGTCGTTTTTAGCAGTAGTCTGCTTATTCCCTTTCTTACGAGTCAACCAGCTGTAGCAGAACTAAACGATTATTGCCATTTGTCATCATCGGCGGCGCAAGAAAAAGAAAACTTACGTTTGTCAGCATTCAAAGGTAATCAAGAAGCACAAACCAGCTACCAGAAATTGGTGGGACAACAGGCACAAGCCTTGCAGGAATGCCGCAGTCGCAATTGGCCACAAGTTCAAGCAATTTGGTTGCGCTTATATCCTTGTGATGTTCAACCAGGAACAATCGATCAAATTATGGATCGGATTGTTAACCGAGGCTACAACCAAGTTTATGTAGAATCGTTCTACGATGGGCAGGTACTATTGCCACCTAAAGGTAACCCTACAGTTTGGCCTTCTGTGATTCGCACGCCGGGAGCAGAAAATGTTGATCTACTGGCCAGCGCCATTCAAAAAGGGCGGGAACGAGGTTTGAAGGTTTATGCTTGGATGTTTACGACGAATTTTGGCTATACCTACGCTACTAGACCAGACAGGGAAGCGGCGATCGCTCGTAACGGCAAAGGTCAAACAAGTTTATATGTAGTAGATGACGGCAGTCAAGTCTTTATCGACCCATACAACTTACAAGCAAAACGCGACTACTACCAAATGGAACTAGAGGTGTTGCGTCGTCATCCTGATGGGATTTTATTTGACTATGTACGTTATCCGCGACAAGCAGGTAGTGATTCCATTGCCACAAAAGTGACAGATTTATGGCTATACAGTCAAGCGACTCAACAAGCTTTATTTCAACGGGCACTGAATTATAAAGGATTGCAATTAATTCGAGCTTTTTTAACTAAAGGCTACGTCACAGCAGGAGATGTAGCTCAAAGCGATCAACTTTATCCTCAAGAAGGAGAACCGTTATGGCAAGGTCGCACTCCAACCGTAGCACAAAAGTCTTTGATCACAGCAAATGAAAGGCAACCACAACTGCAATTACAGTTGTGGCAGCTTTCAGTCGCTCACGCAATGCAAGGTATCCTGGATTTTGTCTCCTTAGCTGCTTATCCAGCACAACAGCAAGGTATTTCCGCCGGAACGGTGTTTTTTCCTGAAGGCAATCAAACAGTCGGTCAAGGATACGATTCCCGCTTACAGCCTTGGGATAGGTTCTCAAGTTCAATGGAGTGGCATCCAATGTTATATGCAAATTGTAGTAATGCGAATTGTATTGTAGCGGAAGCACAGAGGGTTTTGAGCATGGCAAAGCCTGGCACTCAAATAGTTCCAGCTTTAGCAGGTCAGTGGGGACGTTCTGTTAACAATCGCCCCTCACTAGAAGTGCAAATGCAAGCACTACGACAACTTGCCCCGCAATTGAAGGGAGTCAGTCATTTTGCCTATTCTTGGCAAAACCCCGAACACGATAGCGATCGCAAATTCTGTCGCGTTCGGTGAGTTCAATGATGTTGTCAATCCAGTTTTTCATATTAGTAGTAGGGTGGGAACCATCCGAAATTAGATGCCTGTGGACAGTCAGGAGCCGACGGGCGCTGGTTGAAGCAGGAATTGTCGAACGATCGATGTCGTATTATAAAGAGTAAATAAGGTTCAGGTAAGGTATGCAGCGACTAACTTGGAGACAGTTTTGGCTAGTAACATCAGTAAGTCTAGCTATGGGTGTGAGTGTACCAGTTCTAGCTCAAAACACCCAACAAAACCCAACACAACAAAATCCACCTGCACGTACATATCACCCTGGCTATTGGCAACCAATTGCAAGGATAAATCCAAAAAACCCAGTTACTGTTGTCTTGAATAATCAAACACAGTCATCTCTGAAATACAATTTTCTCGATGGGCGTGCTGATAGTGACTTAGCTGTAGGAGCTACTCAGCAACTCAAGAATGTTTCCCTACCTGTCAACATTGCCATTTATGATGCTTCGGCAGAAGCTGCGACTCGGGAGGTTGATGGTTTAAGATATGAAACGGCAATCGCGAACAATGTACTCACGGTTACGGTTATGCCTGCTCAGTCTACAGGTTATCACGTGCTTAACATTGCTAGAAATGGAGGTATTTACAAATATTAAATGCCATCATTTTTCAGGCTTACAAGCTATCAATGAAATAAGCTAGTCGAGAATCCAATGCTTGTCAGGAACAAAGTTTACGCTTATGGAATTCTCAAAGAGCTTCCTACAAGTGTTGAATGCTTACTCGTCACTAATATTCAGTTCCTTCTTACTTTGCTTCAACTGTTTCCAAAGCAGTTTAACTTGGCTGTATGCTTCTTGAGGAGAAATTTTTCCAGATGTCTCTAACGAGGTAATATAGCCGACTTTCTGTGCAAACTCTTGGAGATTGGCATTAAAGATGAGGTTTTCTGGTTTAACTTGACCGTAATAGCGGCTGCGAGGATAGAGAAACTCGTCTTTGTCCCGAGGGGGTTGTTCCATCTGTAAATATCCTAATTTATAACATTATATTAATCTTATTTTAACCTAAGTTATATGTTACCATCATATATCCCCAGC
>JAQYWN010000977.1 GCA_029379265.1 Rhizonema sp. NSF051 | reverse complement strand
ATATAATATAGTATGCCTTATTATTTCTCACCGTTCCAATCTCCATCACTTGGAATTTACATTGCCCATCTTGTTTAGTATAAAGTAATTTATAAGCATTAAAACTTGACAGCGTACTTTCTTGATTTGACGGCTCAGTAATATTACTATTTGACTTATCATTCTTGATTTTTTCTATAGCTAAATTCTTATATTCCTCTAAAGACAATGGTTGCTTAAGGAAATCATTAACATTGATTACCATCTTAAGCGGACAAGCATCTGCTAGTGTTTCATGCGTGGGGAAAAATGTAGCTAAATCGTCATCAACAAAAGAACGGTTTGGATTCTCTCGTTTATCCCATCCTTCAGGATACTTTATCTTGACACCCAAACTAGAATTTTCATAAGGCAAGAAATTTTCTTTCGGAGTTTTAAATTGAGAAAGTAGTACAATCAAGGGGATTATTGCTGCTGCTACTCCCACTCCAGTTAAAGCTTTCCACGGAGGGGATTTTGGCGATAGTCTTTTAACAGCTTCCAAAGCTTCAGATGCTGACTGGTAACGTTGACGAAAGTCATAGCGCACCATCTTATCCAAAATATCTGCAAGTTTAGGGCTGATATTAGTGCGATCGCGCCAAATAATTTCTCCTGTCTTAACATCTGGTTGTAATTGCTGAGGTAATATTCCTATGAGAGCTTGGATACCAATCATCCCCACCGCGTAAACATCACTGCTTAATTTTGGGTTACGATTGGCTTGTTCGCTCGGCATGTAACCAGGTGTACCAATGGCAATAGTGAAACTCGTCTGCCCCTGCAAATTAATCATTTGGGTGCTGACTTGTTTAACTGCGCCAAAGTCAATTAGCACAATTTTTCCATCTAGCCTTCTCCGGATATTTGAAGGTTTAATATCTCGGTGAATGACCTTTTGCTGATGAACAAATGCTAAAACTTCTAAAATTTCGTACAAAAGTTTAATGACTTCAGCCTCAGTTAACTGCTTGCCTGCGGGTAGTTCTTCACTTAAGTCGTGACCTCTAATAAATTCCTCAACCAAATAAAACTCTTGACTTTCCTCAAAATGAGCCAACAGTTGCGGTATTTGGTTATGATGACCTAACGTCTCCAGGATTTCTGCTTCCAGGTCAAACAAACGTTTAGCTTCTCGTAAAGCGTATGAACTGGTTACCTGTGGTTTGAACTGCTTAACAACACATTCGGGATTTCCTGGTCGTTGCACGTCTTGAGCTACAAAAGTAGCACCAAACGTCCCTTGTCCCAGTCGAGTGGTAATTTGGTAACGTCCACCTAGCTTTTGACCCAGCATTCAATTTATCCTACGTTTTGGAAGTACTCGATCACGGGAATTTTAGTGAGTATTTTAGCAAAAATTCGCGCTCCATTATCTGTAAAACTCCTTAATTGGTTTTTTGGTAGGTAGCCCTAAGTCATATCTAGCTGTCATAAATCATTCGTGACATGTTAAATAAGAGAGAATTTTTACGTTGGAATTCTCCTCAATGATGACAAGTAACTGAGGAAAACTCGTTAATATCGAGTGGGGCGTAAGCTTTAGGTTACGGATTTCCGGTACACTGCCAGCATGGTAATGTCATCAAATGGTTGGGCGTTGTCAATGTGATTGAACAAACTGGTTTTAATGCACTCTATTAAGTCAGATGCTGAGGAGGTGGGCTGCTCTATAGCTGATAGCAGTCGTTGAAGAGTAAAAAACTCACCGTTAGGAGCGCGAGCTTCTGTGACGCCGTCAGTATAGCCAATCAAGATTTCACCGACTTCTAACAGAACCTGCTGAACTTCAAACTTCGTGTTAGGTATTACTCCCACCACGGGTCCTGTATGTTTGAGACTCGCCTTCACTTCAGAGTCGCCGACTATAAAAAGAGGTGGATGTCCACCATTGATGTAAGTTAAACAGCCACTTGCAGGATTTAGCACCCCAAAAAAAAGCGAGGCAAACATGTTCATATCACTGTGTTCTTGAGCGATATAGTTATTCGTGAGCGCAACAGCCTTCAGTGCGTTGATCTGGTTTAAGTCGATTGTCTCCGGGAGATTAGTCAAAGATCTCAAACCCTCGTCATTGCCAATTATAGAAAATCCATCTAGGCGGGTTTGTCCAGAAAAGACTCTGATTAAGCTGCGGAATAAAGCCATGAATAGTGCTGCGCCTACGCCCTTATCACAGACATCAGCAATCACTAGTCCTACGTAGTCACCAGGAAGCATGAAAACGTCATAGAAGTCACCAGCTACCTGACGGGCGGGATAGAAACAGGCGTCAATCTCCCAATCGAGCAATTTAGGGATTTGGCTGGGTAGAAAATTTTTCTGAATCTGCCTGCCCTTTTCTAGTTCAGAGTCAACCGCTTTTACATAGTCTTCGATATCTTGTTGAGCATTGTCTAATAAGTGGCAAGATTCTCTGAGTTTCCCGTAAAGTTGGGTATGTTCGATCATCAAGGCTCTTTCGTCGGGAGTCATTTGCATCACGTAATAAACGGTTCAAAATGAAAATACGTTGGTTTGTGATATTGCAAGGTGAGAATGCCTATCAACTCCTTATATGTGAGAAATGATTAGAGAGAACCGTACGTTTTGAGAAAAAGAAAAGATGAGCGCAAAAAATTCTCTTTAAATTCTAACATGTATGCAACCATACAGCTTGTTGCAGTATATTTAATATACACAACAC
>JAQYWN010000976.1 GCA_029379265.1 Rhizonema sp. NSF051 | reverse complement strand
GTATATTAGTTGCGACTTTAAACAAGATAAAAGATTGAAATTCTACTTCTTCCTTTCTTCTTTCTTCCCTTCTGCCTTCTGCCCTCAGCATAGCTGCCTTAAAACGAGTTTCCGTGTTGATCACCAAAATCTGACTTGAACCTTAATTATTTGCAGATTGGTGGTTCCAGTATTGATATCAAATTGTCCAGTTTTTCGAGTTGCAACTCTTCCGATATGCGCCCCGATGTTCTTCCCTTTTGGAACAATGGCTTTTACAATATCACCTGTCCTAAAACCAAAGTGAAACTTTGCATTCGTTTTGTGACTCTTAGGAAAACCAAACTTGTCAGTCACAGACATTTGTCGGCTACCATGTCCAGTTGCTTTAATTATTAAAGGTTTGACACCCTTTACTCTTAACTTTTCTGGTGTTGAGACACCCACGCTGGCGGCATCAAAATAATGTGTTTTAGGAAGCTCTAACTTAGTCCTGTTTAGCTTTGTTAAACCGCCACTCCCTGTCTCCACTGGTAATCCCGTCGCTCTCAATACTTCAAGTAACTTAAATCTTGTCGCGTTGACTGCTGCTGTTTCGGCTAAGGATTTTTTAGTTTGCGCCAAAATATTCATCAAGCGCTCTGGTTCTTTTTTAAGGAATTCTTTGATATCCTTTGTTCCCTTTTTGATATTGCATTTTTCACACGCTAAGGTAAGATTTGAGATTCTATTAGAGCCACCTTTCGCTCTTGGGTGAATATGTTCAACTTGCAACGGCACATCTTGTTTATCGCAGTATGCACATTTTCTGCCAAATTTTTCTAGCAAATACTCGCGAGTCTCGTAACCCGCCAATGTTCCAAGCTGATATTCTATCCCGTGAATATCAGGATTTTGCAGTCTTTGAGTATCAAACCTCACTAATTCAAGCGATATGGCAGAAATTGGCGCAAGCTTAATTAATCGTTTTACCCAAGTATCAATATTGTGGACGCGGCTCATTAGGCTAGGAGCTAACCAACCTGGTTGACGCTTTCTATTGTTAAATCGCGCTTGCCGATATCCTGTTTTGCGATTTCTCCTACCCCTACGCAATTGCCTGCGAGAGGTTAAAGCATCTCTAATTGCATTACCTCTATGCTGTATCTCCGAGGCAAGGATTAATTCACCCGTAGCATCGTTGACTATTGCAATTCCAGTAGTTTTGCTTCCTGGATCTACTTTGATTCTCAAAAACTCAATGCTGAGTGATGAGTCCTGAGTCCTGAGAATGAAGTGAAAGAGGAAAGGAGTTGAAATTTGGAACGTTTCTTTCTTCACTTTCTTCTGCCTCAGCACTCAGCACTGTTTAAGGATGTATCATGTATCGATATTTACTTGTATCTAACAACTCTCCTCACTAAATGCGAATGCTAAAGTTACAATTTTGCAATTGTCTTCTGAGCCATCTGTTTGTGCTCAGCTACAACTGGTGCGATTTTTTTAGCAAAAGCTTGTAAATCTGGGTCTTGTCCTTGTTTAATGTATTTTTGGTACTCAGCCAGTGTTTTGGTATGAGCTTGAAGTTGTCCTTGCATGTATGCTCGGTCAAAACTTTTACCATTTGTCTGCTGAAGTTTCGTCAATAAGGGTTTGTTTTCCGAACCGACACCTTTCGGTAGCGTGAAACCTTTTGTACCCGCTATCTGCGTTAGTTCCTGGGTAGAATTTGTATGAGCCTGAATCATTTGCTGGGCAAAGTCTTTGACTGCTTGATCTTTAGACTTTTTGAGTGCCAGTTGACTCGTTTGGATCTCTGTCGTATCACTTTGCGCTGCCTTAGTCATGAATTCTTTGTCTAAAGCGTTAAGTGAAGAATTAGAATTTGTGGTACCAGGAGTAGACATCGTTCCAGAGGGAGTTGTGTCTGTAGTACCAGGAGTAGACGTGGTTCCAGAGGGAGTTGTGTCTGTAGTACCAGGAGTAGACATCGTTCCAGAGGGAGTTGTCCCTGGAGTATTTTGAGCAATGATGGATTTACTAAAACTGTTGGATGAACCTTGCTGTAAGTGTGCTTGTGCCATTCCTGGTAAACCGATGAGAGCACTTACACTAGCAACTCCTAGAAAGCTGCCAACAAACTTTTTCATCAACTTTTTTTGATAAAGCATATTAATCGATACGATACCTAAACGTTTGGTGTAGGTTGAAGTAACCTTGAGCAACAATCTGCCCTACTAAAAAAGGTACTTACTACAGTTTGTTCAAACTTCTACCATAGGAATAGCCTTTCTTACATCTAGGGAATGACTTTAGATTATTGAACAGTTAGTATCCATGCAAGCATTTCCTTCTTCATTAGTTGGTAGCGAGTTGCGATCGCTCGCAGTTCATCATAGTATGTCCGGTAAATTAACCTAAATTCCGTTATATCCCCATCCCGCTCTTTGCTGTGCCTTGTCTCCCCTTTGGGGGGTGAGGTTCTTTTATTCTGGGTGATTTTACGGACAGCGTCTACCCAGCTACTTGCTCAAGCTGTCATCTACTAGTACTATTTGGCATTGCTGACGTAGCTCAAACTTCACAAATTCACCAGATTTCTGTGTAGGCGAACGGCTTTCCTCGCCCCTACCAAAGATTTCAACAACCGCATAATTAATTTTCACGAACTGAGTCTAATACAGCACTTTGCTCCTCTGAATAGCAAGATATTCACTACAGTGTATTGGAAACAATCGATAATTATATGCTAATT
>JAQYWN010000975.1 GCA_029379265.1 Rhizonema sp. NSF051 | reverse complement strand
ATATTTAGTAGGATTGGGTAAGTAAAACATATTTCCTACCAGCTTATAGAAGTTGAGAAAAATTATAAATACGTGAAACAAGGATTGAAGTTATGAACCAGCTGCCAGGAGAACACACGGATAGTTATTCTATAGAACCAGCGCCAGCCTGGTCAATTCAAGATACAAACCGACTTCAACATATTAATACAGAAATTGGTGAAATCAACAGCTTAGCTAAAGTCAGAGACATTCTTGTTGGCGAGCAAATGCGGGAAGTTGAAAAGCAGTTCACCAGACTAGAGGAACGTTTGGTTAAAGAATGTGTCAGTTTGCGAGATGAAACAAGAAAACGGTTAGATTCACTAGAAATATATCTTAGAAAAGAGGTGGAGTCTTTAACAGAAAGACTCAGGAACGAGCAAGCAGAACGTGATGAGGCAGTGAAATCACTTGTTGCTCAGCATAATCACTTAAATATTTCTGTACAAAAAAAGCTAGCCGAATTAGATGAACAAACTGCTACTAGTCAACGAGATATTCGCGAACAGATTTTTAATCAATCTAAAAGCATACAGGATGATTTGAGACAAAAATCTGAGGAAATCATAGCTTTACTACAACAAGAATACCAAGAATTACGTAATGACAAGACAGATCGAGCCACTCTTGCCAAGCTTTTTCAAGAGCTAGCTTTTCGCATTAGTTCTCAATAGTAAAGATGCTCTTATCTTCTAAAAGTACGCTATCGTTTGTAGTTAATCATTAGGTAAGTATTCAACCGTCAGTCTTCCCTTGTATACCAGTTGCCAGGGAGCGGGAAAACGCTTCATAAGTCCTGATATCACGATTAGCCCTTCGGTTAAATGCTTAAATTAGTGGTATTTGCAAATAACTAATAACTGATTAATGAGTAATAATTCTTCAGTAAATAACGCTCGTGTAACCAGTGACGAACTGAGTGAACTCCGTAGTTTGCTGCTTGGTATTGAACCTACTAAACTTAATCAACTTTACGAACGATTAGAAAACAGTCAAATAACAGCAGAAGAGATTAGCCGTGTGCTTCCAGAAGCAGTTATTTTGCGGACAATTCAAGATAAACAATTTAGTGAAGCAATAGTACCTACAGTTGAACAATCGATTCATGCCTCTATAAGAAAAGACTTAAATGTCCTTGCACAGATAATGTTTCCTATCATCGGCCCTGCCACCCGCAAGGCTGTTGCTACAGTTCTTGAGGAAATGATTCAATCAATGAATAAAACTCTGGAACATAGTTTATCTCCACAAAGTTTTAAATGGAGATTAGAAGCACGACAAACAGGTAAGTCATTTGCTGAAGTCGTGCTACTCCGGACGCTGACTTATCGGGTAGAACAGGTGTTCTTAATTCACAAACAAACCGGATTATTACTGCAACATATGATGGGTTTGCAGGTAACCGTTCAAGATCCGGATCTTGTTTCAGCTATGTTGACAGCCATCCGGGATTTTATTAGAGACTCGTTCAGTATCCAAAAAGAAGATGCACTCCAGACTTTAGAGTTTGGAGAACTGACAATCTGGATTGAAGAAGGACCACAAGCAATTATAGCAGGTATTATTCGAGGAAATGCGCCTCAAGAATTAAGGTTAGTTTTTCAAGAAGCAATAGAAAAAACCCACTTGAGATTGGGTAAAGAACTCAATGCTTTCCAAGGAGAAACAGAGCCATTTGTAGCCAGTAGTCCCTACCTTGAGCTTTGCTTGAAATCTCGATATGAAGTGCCAGCAAAAAAAAATTATCCTTATGCATGGGCTTTGTTAGGCACAATCGCGATCGCTTGTGGTATTTGGAGTTTTTTTGGGATTCGAGATCAACTCCGTTGGAATACCTTTTTAGAAAAGCTGAACTCTCAGCCGGGAATTGTGGTAGTTCAGGTTAGTAAGCAACGTGGTAAACATTTTATTTCCGGGATGCGCGATCCATTAGCAGTAGATCCAAACACGCTAATTACACAAACTAATCTTAATCCCAAAACCATTATCAGCCAGTGGAGACCTTATATATCATTAGAACCTCAATGTGTTACTAAAAGAGCCGAGGAATTACTACAACCTCCAAAAACAGTAACTTTTATGAATGACAACGGCATTCTTCAAGTTAGTGGTTCAGCACCTCATCGATGGATTTTATCAGCAAGGAATTTATGGCGTTTTATTCCCGGTATTACTAAATTTCAAGATAAGAATCTCATTGAACTAGAACTCAATCAATTGGAGTTGTATAAAAAGCAAATTGAACAAGAAGTTCTTTTTTTCTCAGAAGGGACAACACAGTTATTGCCAGGTGAAGATAAAAAGCTTCAGAATTTGGCGATCGTATTGCAAAAACTTTTGAAGGCTGCTCAAAATAGCAATCAGGATGTGCGTCTTCAAATCTTAGGACATACCACTGCAAGTGGCTCACAACAAACAAATACGATCCTCAGTCAAGCCCGTGCTCATGAAATCCTATCTTATCTTACTTCCACTGGAATGAACAAAAGCTATCTTAATACTATAGGTATGAGTTTCAGTCAACCTTTGCGATCAGCATCGGCGAAAGATGATGAATCTAATCGTCGGGTATCTTTCAGGGTACTCCTGACAAATACCAGTAAGTAGGTTATTTAGAATCAGCCTACCAGTTCACAATCTACATATCAAGTTTGGATAATTTTTTCTGAATTCGACAGATTGTCAAATTATTTTTCC
>JAQYWN010000103.1:1673-14738 GCA_029379265.1 Rhizonema sp. NSF051 | reverse complement strand
ATATTATACTGTTCTTAGAAATTATGGGGAAAAAACACCATAATTTCGTAGTGTCTTAAACAATAATTCTCCTATGCCTTTACACCCTTCTTGGTTTAATCCTTTGAATTCAGAATTTATCGTGTGCATCAGAGCTATCAAAGTATAAAATTAATTATCGTTCATCTAAGTAATTTAGTGCAAATAAACAGAACTATGTAAAGACAAGTAAAGCTCATCAGTTCTATGATAGTAAGCGCTTTAACGCTGAGGCGTTCACTACGAACCTTTAATTTTTTACCCTCAGTTACTTAGTCAATTATAAAAAAGCAAATTTTAAGGGGATTTAGGAGATAATGGAGTTCGATGGACAAACAGAATCGGCAGCTGTGATGCCAGGTCAAAAATGTGCCAAGGGTCGGAGTTCTCGTGAAGAGATGGATAACGCAGATATCGCTGTGATTGGGATGAGTTGCCGGTTTCCAGGAGCCAATAACTATGAGCAGTTTTGGCAGAATCTGGAACAGGGAATCAATAGCATTAGTGAAATTCCATCACAGCGATGGGAAGTTGAAAAGTATTATTCTCCTAATTCTCAAGAGGGAAAAAGCATTAGTAAATGGGGAGGGTTTATTGAGGAGATAGACTCTTTCGATGCACAATTTTTCGGCATCTCTCGGAGGGAAGCACAAAGAATGGACCCTCAGCAGAGGCTGATGCTGGAGTTAACTTGGTCTTGTATTGAAGATGCTGGATATGCACCATCTCAACTGTCGGGAAGTTCCGTTGGTGTTTTTATTGGCGTATGTAACTATGACTACGATCTGTTACAAAATGGGGAGCAACGGCAGACTGACGGACATAGTGGGACCGGAACTTGGAATTGCATGATTCCCAATCGGATTTCTTACTTTTTCAATTTTCGCGGTCCCAGTATTCCGGTAGACACAGCTTGCTCAAGTTCATTGGTGGCGCTTCATCAAGCAATAAATGCTCTACAGGCACACGAGTGTAAGACGGCACTCGTAGGTGGAGTGAGTATTTTCTGTACACCAACGAGATACATTCAAATGAGTCAACTAGGAATGTTGTCTCCAGTAGGACAGTGCAAAACTTTTGACCAATCGGCTGATGGCTATGTCCGTGGAGAAGGAGCAGGAGTCATTCTCTTAAAACCTTTAGCAAAAGCCATTGAAGATCTTGACCAGATTTATGGTGTGATTAGAGGTAGTGCTGTCAATCATGGTGGCAGAGCAACAACTCTGACATCTCCCAATGTTTATGCTCAAGCACAAGTACTTTGCGCCACCTATACAAAAGCGAATGTTGCCCCTCAGACGATTTCTTACATCGAAGCCCATGGTACAGGTACGCCCTTGGGTGATCCAATAGAAATTAATAGTCTCAAACGAGCATTTAGACAATTACATCAACAGTATCATTTATTAAGTGTTGATCATCCCTATTGTGGTCTGGGAACAGTTAAGACCAATATTGGACATTTAGAAGCCGCTGCCGGAATTGCTGGGGTGATTAAAGTACTCTTGGCTTTTAAAAATCAAAAATTGCCTAAGATTGTGAATTTTCAGCAGTTAAATCCCCGCATTAATCTCAAGAAAAGTCCATTTTATCTTGTCTGTGAAACCCAACCATGGAAGCAGTTCAAGACAGAGTCAGGAGAAATCCCAAGACGGGCGGGTATAAGTTCGTTTGGGGTTGGAGGGGTTAATGCCCATGTGATTTTGGAAGAAGCTCCAGAACGAGTATTAGTAAACGAGGAATTGGAACACCCCTACCACCTACTGACTCTATCAGCAAAAACCGATCAGGCCTTGGAGCAATTGCGACACAGTTATGGGGAATTCTTGACATCCAATGCCGATGTATCAATAGAAGATATATGCTACACGGCGAATATAGGGAGGGAGCATTTTAATCACCGTCTAGCTATTGTCGCTGACTCTAGGGAGCAGTTAGTAGAGGAACTTGCTAGTTTTTCTATAAAAACTGGTCATGTAGGTGAAAAGCCACCCAAAATAGCCTTCTTATTCACAGGACAAGGCTCCCAGTACATCAACATGGGACGTCAACTCTACTCTTGCCAACCCGTTTTCCGCTCCTCCTTGGATCAGTGCGCTGAAATCCTCCGCCCATTACTGGAGCATTCTCTGTTAGAGGTGCTGTATCCTACTCAAGCTCCATCATCAGTTTCATCACTGCTCAATCAAACTGCATATACCCAACCTGCACTATTTGCCTTTGAGTATGCCTTGTATCAGCTGTGGAAATCTTGGGGGATTGAACCAGATGTGGTAATGGGGCATAGCGTTGGCGAGTATGTGGCAGCAACTGTAGCTGGTGTTTTTAGCTTGGAAGATGGACTAAAACTCATTGCTCAACGGGGACAATTGATGCAGCAGTTACCCGAGGGGGGTGAGATGGTTTCGCTCATGGCATCAGAGGAGAAGGTGAGGGAAGTTATCGCACTATTTCATCACACAGTGGCGTTGGCAAAGCCCGCCGTAGGCATCGCTGCTATCAATGGTTCCGAAAGTGTGGTCATTTCTGGAAGCAGTGGAGATATTGCTGCCATTTGTCAGGAACTATCAGTACAAGGAGTAAAAACAAAACGGTTACAAGTATCCCATGCCTTCCATTCCCCTTTGATGACACCAATGTTGAAGGAGTTTGAGCTTGTCGCCAATCATGTCACCTATAACCAACCCCGAATACCATTAGTCTCCAATGTTACTGGTTCTTTAGCTGATGAGAAGATTACCACAGCGCAATACTGGGTAAATCATGCGCGTCAATCTGTGCAGTTTGCTTCGAGTATCGAGACGTTATGTACTCTTAAATGTGAAGTTTTTTTAGAGATTGGACCTAAGCCAATTTTGTTGGGCATGGGGCGTGACTGCTTACCAGAGAATACTGGTTTGTGGTTGTCTTCTGTGCGTCCGGGAGTGCCAGAATGGCAACAACTGCTCTCTAGTTTGGGTGAGTTGTATGTAGCCGGAGTGGCTGTAGATTGGTCAGGATTTGAGCGAGAGCCGCATCAGAAAGTTGCATTACCCACCTATCCGTTTCAAAGACAACGCTATTGGATTGAGGATACACCCCCTCGCCATCAACTTATAGAGTCTTTATCTGGAGAAAATATCCAAACTCCCATTACCAACTTTCTGAATCAGGGAAATACAGATGAGTTAGTTCATCTCGTGCAAAAGGCAGGGAATTTCTCACCTGAACAGATAAAATTATTACCTGAACTGTTGGCAGTTTTAGTTAGAGAACACAAGCAACACCTCATACCAGACAACATCCAAGACTTGTGTTACGAATTAGTATGGCAATTACAAAGAAATATACAGCAAGAGTCAATTGGAGATGACATACCTGCTCCCTCCGAAATTAGCGATTGCCTAGAACCTAATGCCGCCAAACCAAACAAAACCAAAACAGAACCAGGAAGTTGGTTAATTTTTGCTGACAATCAAGGTATTGCTCAACACTTAAGTGAACTGTTGCGCTCACAAAAACATAGTTGTATCCTTGTCTTCCCTGGTACAGCGTATAAACAGATAGCAGAGCAAGAGTTCAGCATTAACCCAGCCTTACTAGAAGACTTTCAGCAACTACTACGGGAACAAGTTGCTTCATATCCAGATCCTTGGCGTGGAGTAGTTTATTTGTGGAGCTTAGATACAGTTTCCGCAGATGCGTTAACAGTCGCAGACTTAGAAGATGCTTCGCTCCGAGGATGTGGTGGTGTCTTGTCCCTAATCCAGTCTTTAATTAGTCTTGAATTTTCTCCGCCTCCTACCATCTGGCTGGTGACGAAAGGAACACAACGAGTTGGTATAGAATCGATTCTTGGAGTCGCCCAATCACCTGTGTGGGGATTAGGAAAAGTAATTACAAACGAGCATCCAGAATTTAACTGTACTCTGGTGGATCTAGATCCTGCGGGAAATAACAATGCACAGAGCCTTTTTGCAGAAATTTCCCAAATAGAACCAACTAGTGGTGAGACTCATATTGCTTTTCGCAATAAGCATCGGTATGTTAACAGATTAGTACGCAGCGATAAAATTGAGAAAAAATCTCTCCACTTAAAAGCAAAAGCCACCTATTTAATTACAGGTGGTCTTGGTGGGGTTGGTTTACTGGTAGCCAAATGGTTGGTAGAGCATGGGGCAAAGCACTTAATTCTAGTAGGGCGTAGCAAAGCTGACGAAGCAGCTCGAGAAACCCTGAGGGAATTGGAGAAGCTAGGAACTCAGGTTGTAGTTATTCAGACTGATGTATCCGTAGAAGAAGAAGTTACCTCTTTACTAAATCAGATCAAAACATCAATGCCACAGTTAAAGGGTATTATCCACACTGCTGGTATTTTTGACGACAGACTCCTGGTGGATCATCAATGGCAACTGTTTGCCAAAGTTTTTGCACCCAAAGTAAGCGGAGCATGGAATTTGCATACTCAAACACAAGACGTACCTTTAGACTTTTTCGTGCTTTTTTCTTCAGTGGCATCCGTACTTGGTTCTGCGGGTTTAGCAAATTATGCTGCTGCTAATGCCTTTCTAGATGCTCTGGCTCATTATCGCAGGTCCCTTTCTTTACCAGGTTTAAGTATTAACTGGGGACCGTGGTCGATGATAGGAATGGCAAGGGCTGTTGGTAGCAGGGGTGAGGTTCAATGGGCAACTAAGGGAATAAAGCCTTTAGAACCGCAGCAAGCATTAAGCATCCTAGAAAATTTGTTTTCTCAAGATGTGCCTCAGCTAGGGGTTATGCAGCTTAACTGGTCAAAGTTTTTGCAGCAATTCTCAGGCTCTTCTGCTCTGGGCTTCTTTTCCGAAATAGCTCAACAGATCCAGGAACTTGCTAGTACCGTTCAACCGAAAGTTAATCTCCCAAAACTTTTAGATCAAATTAAAGCCAGTTCACTAGAGGAAAGCCAATCACTTTTGATGACTTACGTGCTTCTTCAGATTGCCAAAGTGTTAGGAATAACTACATCTGAGCTAAATATTGATCAGCCTCTTAACAAAATGGGACTTGACTCCCTGATGGTTGTCGAACTGAGAAATCGCTTCAAAGCAGAGTTGGAAATAAATATCCCAATCACAAAATTTTTGGACGGGGTCAGTGTTGTTGGTTTAACAAACTTTGTCTGTAAACAACTGTTTGATGTAAACTCTATCTCTAAAGCAGCTGTTGTATCCGCAGTTACATCAAGTCAAAATAATTGGATTGAAGTAGAATTATGAATTTAACAGAGCTTCTGGAAAATCTTTCAGCAAAGAATGTTGAACTGCGGATGGATGGAGACAAGTTGCGCTGCCGAGCTCCTGAAAACGTATTAACTTCTGAGTTATTGGCCCAAATTAAGCAGTACAAACAAGAAATTATCCAATTTTTATCGAATGGTACTGATCATCCTTCAACTTATTCTCTCTCGCACGGTCAACAGGCTCTGTGGTTTTTGTATCAATTAGCACCAAATAATACGGCTTACAACACCACATATGCAGCAAGATTAGTCACAAATTTAGATATTGCTGCCCTTAAACAAGCAACACAAGTTCTAATTGAACGGCATCCAGTTTTAAGGACTACCTTTACGAGCCTTGACGGCGAACCTGTGCAAACAGTTCATGAAAACCAGCAAGTTGACTTTAGCATCATCGAAGCGAGCGCTCTCGGGCAAGAAGACGTAAATAAATGGCTAAAAGAAACAAGCGATCGCCCTTTCGATTTAGAAAAGGGTCCGCTATTGTGCTTTAGTTTGTTAATTAATCACACGACACTCAATACATTAGCAACAAAAGAACATTTTCTATTAATCACGGCACACCATATAGTCGTGGATTTCTGGTCTTTAGAAATCATTATCAGTGAACTTCGAGTTTTATATGAAGCCATCACCACAGATGTAGAGCCATTACTGCCGTCACAAAACTGCCAGTATCGAGATTACGTCAACTGGTCAAAGCAAATGCTTGCAGGTATAGAAGGGGAGCGCTTGTCTACTTACTGGCGGCAACAACTCTCTGGTGATCTGCCAGTACTCAATTTGCCAAAGGATCGACCGAGAGCTAAGTTCCAAACCTATAACGGTGCTTCCTGCTTTTTCGCTCTCGAAGAAAAACTTCTTCAAAAGTTAAAAGAATTGGCAGCCAAAGATGGTGTGTCTCTTTATACGCTATTATTAGCAGCATTACAGATACTATTACTACGTTACACAAATCAAAAAGATATTTTAATTGGCTCTCCAATGGTAAATCGGAGCAGCTTAGAATTTGAAAATATTGTTGGCTACTTTACGAATCCTGTAGTCTTGCGAACAGACATGTCGGGAAATCCGACGTTTCAAGAGTTGCTTGGGCGATCGCGCTCAAGTGTATTGGAAGCCTTAGACCATCAAGACTATCCCTTTCCTCTGCTGGTGGAGGAAATGCAACCTGTCCGCGACCCTAGCTATTCACCACTTTATCAAGTGGCATTCGCTTGGGATCGCTCTCACCAAAGTGAGGGAAAAGTCTCAATCACGGATAGTGATAGGTTGATTGTCGAATCGATGATTCCAGGAACCCAAGGAGCTGCGTTTGATTTAACTTTGACTATTCTTGACGTACCAGGAGCGCTCAAAGGTACATGGAATTACAACACTGACTTGTTTGATGGCAGCACCATCGAGAGGATGAGTGTTCATTTTGTGACTTTGCTTGAGGGAATTGTGGCGAATCCTGTTGAACAGATAGCACAATTACCCCTGCTGACGGAATCTGAGTCACAGCAGTTATTGGTGGAGTGGAATCGAACTCAAACTGACTATCCCTCGGACTCGTGTATCCATTCGTTGTTTGAGGCGCAATCTTGGAACACTCCAGATGCGGTGGCACTGGTGTATGAAAATCAACAACTTACCTACACTGAGTTGAACACCCAAGCTAATCAATTGGCGCACTACTTGAAGTCAATCGGTGTAGGACCCGATGTGCTGGTGGGGATTTGTGTGGAGCGATCGCTCTTCATGATTGTAGGACTATTGGGAATTCTCAAGGCAGGAGGAGCTTATGTACCGCTTGACCCTGAGTATCCAACTGAGCGTTTGAGCTTTGTATTAGAAGATGCTCAAATCAGAGTGCTGTTAACTCAACAGCAATTAGTCCAGAAGCTACCTGAGCATACTGCACAGCTTGTCTGCTTAGACAGCGACTGGGAAAAAATTGTTCTTGAGTGCCAGTCAAACCCTTTAAACATTACAATATCAACGAACCTGGCATACGTCATCTATACTTCGGGTTCTACAGGGAAACCCAAGGGAGTTTTAGTCAACCATTCAAATGTAGTTCGTCTGTTTGCAGCCACAAATTGGTATAACTTTAACTCGGACGATGTCTGGACACTTTTCCACTCTTATGCATTTGACTTTTCTGTATGGGAAATTTGGGGTGCGTTGCTGTACGGTGGACGACTGGTAGTAGTGCCCTACCTAGTGACGCGATCGCCAGAATCCTTTTATAAGCTATTGTCGAAGGAGAAAGTCACAATTCTCAATCAGACACCTTCCGCCTTCCGCCAGTTGATTCAGGTCGAACAATCAATAGCAACTGTTGGCGTGAACTTGCGCCTAGTAATTTTTGGTGGAGAAGCTTTAGAATTCAAGAGCTTGCAGCCTTGGTTTGAACGCCACGGTGACAAGACGCCCCAGTTAGTAAATATGTATGGGATTACGGAAACTACTGTACATGTCACAAATCGTCCATTAAGTTCTGACGATTTGAAGAGCACGGCAAGTGTTATTGGTCGTCCGCTCTTGGACTTACAGGTGTATATACTAGATGAACATTTACAGCCAATGCCGATTGGCGTCGGGGGCGAGATGTATGTTGGTGGTGCTGGGGTGGCTCGTGGCTATCTCAATCGTCCAGAACTAACACAACAAAGGTTTATCTCTAACCCCTTTGCTGAGTCCCTAAAAGCGCGTCTCTATAAAACAGGGGACTTGGCTCGTTATTTGCCGTCGGGCGAGTTGGAGTATTTAGGGCGAATTGACAATCAAGTCAAGATTCGTGGCTTCCGCATTGAGTTGGGAGAAATTGAGGCACTATTGGCGCAACACCCAGCAGTTTGGGAAAACGTAGCGGTAGTACGTTCGGATGAACTTAACGACAAACGCTTAGTCGCTTACGTGGTGCCGCAACATGATGTCATACTAACAATCAGTGAACTGCGGCAATTCCTGAAAGCCAAGCTACCAGACTATATGGTCCCTTCGACAATAGTCATCTTGAAGTCCTTGCCGATGACAGCGAACGCCAAAGTAGACAAGAGCGCCCTACCAGAACCGGAGTTGAGTAGCGAACGACTAGAGCAATTTGTTGCCCCCCGCACCCCGATTGAGGAGATACTAGCACTTCAATGGGCTCAAGTCCTGAAACTCAAGCTTGTAAGTATACATGATAACTTCTTTGAACTGGGAGGACACTCACTGCTGGCAACCCAACTGATTTCGCGCATCCGCACACACTTACAAGTAGAACTACCCTTACGCAGTCTGTTTGCGGCACCGACAGTAGCGGAGTTGGCACAGGTAATTATTGAGTTACAACAACAGGATTTACAACTCTCCACACCACCAATCTTACCGAGGGACAGCAATGGCTTTTTACCTCTGTCATTTGCACAACAACGCTTATGGTTTTTAGACCAGTTCGAGCCAAGTAGTACTTTATACAACATTCCCATTGCTTTGCGTCTGGTGGGAACTCTGAATGTGGGAGCCTTAGAACAAAGTTTGGCGCTTCTTATTGCTCGCCATGAAGCTCTACGCACCAACATGATCTCGGTGTCGGGACAACCCGTTCAAATGATTCACTCTTCTTCTGATTGGACGTTGGCTGTGGTGGACTGCAAAGATTTAGCCAGAAGTGATTTGGATATTGCCACAGAGCAATTGCTAAATTGGCAAGCACTTCAACCGTTTGACTTGGCAACCGGAACCTTAGTGCGCGCAACTTTACTAGTGTTGTCGCCAACCGAACACATATTGCTAGTCTGTATGCATCACATTATCAGTGATGGCTGGTCGATGGGTGTGTTGCTCCAAGAAATGTCAGCACTTTACAATGCTGATTGTACTGGACATGTTTTAGAGTTAGCAGCACTGCCAATACAGTATGCGGACTTTGCTATCTGGCAAAGGCAGTGGTTAACTGGAGATGTACTACAAACCCAACTGGCTTACTGGCTTAAACAATTAGCTAATGCACCAGCTTTATTGTCGTTACCAACTGACCGACCCAGACCAAGCGTACAAACCTTCTGTGGAGCACATCAACAGTTTACACTATCAATTGAGCTAAGTCGTGGACTGACACAACTAACTCAGCAATTCGGGGTAACGTTGTTCATGACTTTGTTGGCAGGCTTTGAGACATTACTCTACCGCTACACCGGACAAACAGATATTTTGGTGGGGACACCAATTGCCAACCGCAATCGCCGAGAAATTGAGGGGTTAATCGGCTTTTTTGTCAACACAATTATCTTGAGAACTGATTTAGCTGACAATCCCAGTTTCAGTGAGTTACTCGAGCGAGTCAAGTCCATGCCTCTATCAGCATATGCTCATCAGGACTTACCGTTGGAAATGTTAGTCGAAGCATTGCAGCCAGAGCGTGATTTGAGCTATACACCACTGTTCCAGGTAATGTTTGTCCTCCAGAACGCGCCGTTGTCTATTGTGGAGTTGACTGAGTTAAGTGTCAGTCCACTGCAATTTGAAACTCACACTGCTAAGTTTGATCTGAGCTTATCAATGGAGAACACGAATAGTGGACTGGTGGGGGTGTGGGAGTACAATACTGATTTGTTTGATGCCAGCACCATTGAGCGGATGAGTGGTCATTTTGTCACTTTGCTTGAGGGTATTGTTGCCAATCCGGTGGAACACATCGCACAATTGCCTCTGCTGACTGAACTTGAGCAACACCAGTTATTAGTGGAGTGGAATCAAACTCAAACTGACTATCCTCAAGATAAGTGTATCCATCAGTTGTTCGAGTTGCAGGTGGAGCTTACCCCCGATGCAGTAGCCGTTATTTTTGAAGACCAACAACTAACATATCAGCAGTTGAACACCCAAGCTAATCAGTTGGCACATTACTTGCTCTCAATCGGTGTCGGCGCTGATGTGCTGGTAGGTATTTGTGTGGAACGCTCCCTAGAAATGCTGGTGGGACTACTTGGCATTCTTAAGGCGGGTGGGGCTTATGTGCCGCTTGATCCTGAGTATCCCATTGAACGCTTAAGCTTTATGCTGAGTGATGCTCAAGTTAGTGTCCTACTCACTCAACACCATCTTGAACAGAGATTACCTGAATATACTGGACAACTTGTTTATTTAGATACTAACTGGCAGTCGATTTCTCAGTCGAATCAGGATAATCTCATCACTGAGGGACAAGCAAGTAATTTGGCTTATGTCATTTATACTTCGGGTTCTACAGGAACACCCAAGGGAGTAGCCGTAACTCATCAGGCAGTTTCTCGACTAGTATTAAACACCAACTACATACACCTCACACCTAATGAGCGGGTTGCACAAGCGGCAAATGTTGCTTTTGATGCTGCGACTTTCGAGATTTGGGGAACACTGCTTAACGGAGCCAAGCTAGTCATCATCTCTAAATCTGTATTGCTCGTCCCGAAAGAATTTTCTGTAAATCTAAGCTACCACGAGGTCAGTGTCTTATTTTTAACCACAGCTTTATTCAATCAGTTAGCCAGCTTAGCGCCGCAAGCATTTAGTTGTTTAAAGTATCTACTCTTTGGTGGTGAAGCGGTTGACCCCTCTTGGGTGCAACAAGTACTAGACAAAGGCGCTCCACAACAATTATTGCATGTTTATGGTCCTACAGAAAATACTACTTTTTCTTCTTGGTATTTGGTAGAGCACATACCAGCACTAGCCACCACTATTCCCATTGGTCGTCCTATCGCCAATACGCAAATTTACATTCTAAATAAGTATCTGCAACCGGTGCCTGTAGGTGTGCCTGGAGAATTATACTTGGGTGGTGCTGGTGTTGCACGCGGCTATTTTAACCGACCAGACTTAACACTTGAAAAATTCATCCCCAATCCCTTCGGTCGATCATCTAATTCTGAACGCCTCTATAAAACTGGGGATTTGGCACGCTACTTGCCTGACGGCAACATCGAATACATAGGTCGTATTGACAATCAGGTTAAAATTCGGGGCTTCCGCATCGAATTAGGCGAAATCGAAATAGTCCTGAGCCAACATGCCCAAGTCCACTCAGTTGTTGTCATCGCCCGTCAAGATCCCCTCGGGGATCAACGCTTAGTCGCCTACGTAGTGCCGCAAAATGATCTAAGACCAACAATTAGCTCATTACGACAATTCCTCCAGGTCAAGCTACCAGACTACATGGTACCAAGTGCAATAGTCATCTTGGAGTCGCTACCTCTGACACCCAACGGTAAAATTGACAAAAGCGCCCTACCTTCCCCGGAGCTGAGTCGTGAACGACTAGATCAATTTGTCGCCCCTCGCACCCCAATTGAGGAGATATTAATACTTCTATGGGTGCAAGTTCTGAAAGTTCAGGTTGTGGGTATACATGATAACTTCTTTACCTTAGGGGGACACTCGCTGTTAGCCACCCAACTAATCTCGCGCATCCGCACGCACTTACAAGTAGAACTACCCTTACGCAGTCTGTTTGCGGCACCGACAGTAGCCGAGTTGGCACAAGTTATAATTCAGTTACAGCAACAGGATTTACAACTGGTTATACCACCAATCTTACCGAGGGACAGCAATGCCCTTTTACCTTTGTCATTTGCACAACAACGCCTGTGGTTTTTAGACCAGTTCGAGCCAAGTAGTGCTTTATACAACATTCCCCTGGCTTTGCGTCTGGTGGGAACTCTGAATGTGAAAGCCTTAGAACAAAGTTTGGCGCTTCTTATTGCTCGCCATGAAGCTCTACGCACCAACATGATCTCGGTGTCGGGACAACCCGTTCAAATGATTCACTCTTCTTCTGATTGGACGTTGGCTGTGGTGGACTGCAAAGATTTAGCCAGAAGTGATTTGGATATTGCCACAGAGCAATTGCTAAATTGGCAAGCACTTCAACCGTTTGACTTGGCAACCGGAACCTTAGTGCGCGCAACTTTACTAGTGTTGTCGCCAACCGAACACATATTGCTAGTCTGTATGCATCACATTATCAGTGATGGCTGGTCGATGGGTGTGTTGCTCCAAGAAATGTCAGCACTTTACAATGCTGATTGTACTGGACATGTTTTAGAGTTAGCAGCACTGCCAATACAGTATGCGGACTTTGCTATCTGGCAAAGGCAGTGGTTAACTGGAGATGTACTACAAACCCAACTGGCTTACTGGCTTAAACAATTAGCTAATGCACCAGCTTTATTGTCGTTACCAACTGACCGACCCAGACCAAGCGTACAAACCTTCTGTGGAGCACATCAACAGTTTACACTATCAATTGAGCTAAGTCGTGGACTGACACAACTAACTCAGCAATTCGGGGTAACGTTGTTCATGACTTTGTTGGCAGGCTTTGAGACATTACTCTACCGCTACACCGGACAAACAGATATTTTGGTGGGGACACCAATTGCCAACCGCAATCGCCGAGAAATTGAGGGGTTAATCGGCTTTTTTGTCAACACAATTATCTTGAGAACTGATTTAGCTGACAATCCCAGTTTCAGTGAGTTACTCGAGCGAGTCAAGTCCATGCCTCTATCAGCATATGCTCATCAGGACTTACCGTTGGAAATGTTAGTCGAAGCATTGCAGCCAGAGCGTGATTTGAGCTATACACCACTGTTCCAGGTAATGTTTGTCCTCCAGAACGCGCCGTTGTCTATTGTGGAGTTGACTGAGTTAAGTGTCAGTCCACTGCAATTTGAAACTCACACTGCTAAGTTTGATCTGAGCTTATCAATGGAGAACACGAATAGTGGACTGGTGGGGGTGTGGGAGTACAATACTGATTTGTTTGATGCCAG
>JAQYWN010000103.1:0-1573 GCA_029379265.1 Rhizonema sp. NSF051 | reverse complement strand
CGAATAGTGGACTGGTGGGGGTGTGGGAGTACAATACTGATTTGTTTGATGCCAGTACCATTGAACGGATGAGTGGTCATTTTGTCACTTTGCTTGAGGGTATTGTTGCCAATCCTGTTGAGCGTATAGCACAATTACCTCTGCTAACCGAATCTGAGTCACAGCAGTTATTGGTAGAGTGGAATCAAACTCAAACTGACTATCCTCAAGATAAGTGTATCCATGAGTTATTTGAAGCGCAGGTAGAGCTTACCCCTGATGCAGTAGCGGTGGTGTTTGAAAATCAACAACTGACATACCACGAATTGAATTGTCGTGCTAACCAGTTGGCGCATTACTTGCGCTCATTAGGAGTGTCCCCCGATGTGCTGGTGGGTATTTGTGTGGAGCGCTCATTAGAGATGATGGTGGGACTATTGGGGATTCTCAAAGCGGGTGGGGCTTATGTGCCACTTGACCCGGAGTATCCCACTGAACGTTTAAGCTTTATACTGACTGATGCTCAAGTTAGTGTCCTACTCACTCAACAGCATCTCATTGACAAGCTACCTGAAGGTCAAGCGCAGCGTGTATACTTGGATGCTGAATGGCAAGTCATTTCTCAGTTGAGTCAGGACAATTTAATCACTGGTGTGCAAGCAGGTAACTTGACTTATGTGATTTATACATCAGGATCTACAGGCATACCTAAAGGGGTTCTCATCCCACATGGGGCGATCGCTAACCACTGTAGTATTATTCAACAAGCTTACGCACTTGGAAAGAGCGATCGCGTACTTCAGTTTGCCTCAATCAACTTCGATGCCTCATTAGAACAGATATTCCCTACACTCCTAGTTGGCGCTACCTTAGTACTCCGAGGCTCAGATATATGGACTCCCACAACCTTCCAAAAAATCATTGCAGATTTTCAACTCACTGTCGTTAATCTCCCAACAGCCTATTGGCAACAATTGGCTCAAGAGTGGGTTAATACACTTGTATTGCATGCCAACAGCCAACTGAGACTTGTCGTTGTTGGTGGAGATGTTATGTTGCCCTCAGATGTTGCACTTTGGCAACAAAGCCCAATGTCTCATGTTCGTTTGGTCAATGCTTATGGTCCCACAGAGACGACGATTACCGCAACCCTGTTTGAGATTCTTTCCCAGTGGAGTTCAGACATCAATCTGAAAAAAATTCCTATTGGTCGTCCTCTTATTAACAAAACTGTATACATTCTTGACTCTCACCTACAACCAGTTCCCGTTGGTGTACCAGGAGAGTTACACATTGGTGGTGCCTCTTTGGCCACTGGCTACCTCAACCGCCCAGAATTAACTCAACAGAAATTCATTCCCAACCCCTTTAGCGCTGACTCCCATTCGCGGCTCTACAAAACAGGAGATTTAGCACGTTATTTAAGTGATGGTAACATAGAATACTTAGGACGCATCGACAATCAGGTCAAGCTGCGGGGCTTCCGCATCGAATTGGGGGAAATCGAAACAGTTCTGAGCCAACATCCCCATGTGCAGGCATCCGTCACAGGTTAAACTGATTGAAGATTTGTCAATATATCTAATGGATGATA
>JAQYWN010000974.1 GCA_029379265.1 Rhizonema sp. NSF051 | reverse complement strand
AGATGTGTATAGAGACAGTATGTATATAACCTGTACGGTGGAGGACTGGAAATGAATAAGAAATCATTGTTTTCAGGAATTGCTATTGCAACAGCAGTTCTAGGTTTGGGTATGACCAATCCTGTTGAGGCTACTTCTTCTATTGCAAAAACAGCCGATATCTCATCTGAAGTATCTGGACGTTCTCAACTATTACAAACACCCTCGTCTGAGCTAATTGCATATCGACGTTGTCGTACAGTGCGAGTGTACCATAGAGGATCTTCTAGTCGCAGATTTGGTATTGTGGGCAGAAGACAGTATCGCCCAGGATATTACACCACAAGACGGGTGTGTAATTAGAGATCCTTGACAAAGAAACGCAGCTATGAGTTAAACCGAACGAGTAGTTCTCTCATTAAAGATTCGCTCATTCAAAATTAAGAACCCTGTAAATAATGGGGCTTAAAACTTGGACGTAGTATTTTTTTCACTACTACTCTTGAGTCCGAACTCGTCTGCCAGGTGTAAGCTTCCCTGGCAGACGAGTGCGTTTACGCTCCTCCTGATGCTATCTTTCTTTAAGCCGTATTGAAAAAAAGAAAAACCCGTCACAATAATTGTTAGATAATGACGGGTGATCTCCTTTGTGCAAGGTTTCCCTGAAGGTTAAAGCCATTCTGAGGGATGATGGTAAAAGAGGAAATTATTAGTAAATCAAACCCCTATTTGGCTGCAAAGACATTGCGTCATTTTGTAGGGGTTTTCCGATTAGTTTTCAACTTTACTTTAGTCTATTGTCCAAATCTGTGGAAAATGTGAGTTTGAGTAACAAGTGTTCCTCGCTTGATCGAATCCTGTTCACTTACAGGAATTTTATGATTGCTTTAACAAGCTATATCCTCTAGAAATTCTCAAAGATGAATTTAGCTGCTTTCATCGGACAAAAGCCTTATTTTTCAAAGTTTTAGCTGCTGCTATTGTGCTGTGCTTTCCGTTTCCTATACAGTACACTATGTGATTGACCGTAGAATAAATAAATCACTAGTCCCACTCCTAGCCAGACAAACAGACGCAGCCAAGTTTCTCTGGGTAGACCAACAATTAAGTACAAGCAAACGAGAATGCCCGTAAGCGGTACAAACGGCACGAGAGGACATCGAAAAGGTCTGTGTAAGCCTGGCTGAGTGTAGCGTAGATAGAGTACACCAGCACAGACTACAATAAACGCAAACAATGTTCCAATACTTACCAGCTCACTCAAGGTGGAAATTGGTACGCATCCGGCGAGTACACTGACAAATACACCGAGCATTAATGTAGAAAGATGGGGAGTTCGGAACCGAGGATGAATTTTACTAAATAGCGGTGGTAGTAAACCATCGTGGGAGATACTGTAAAGGATACGTGTTTGTCCATAAGTCAACACCAGCATGACCGAACTCAGTCCTAAAATCGCTCCAATTTTTACCGCAAGCGCCAGCCATCTCAAACCAATCACGTTCACCCCGACAGCGATTGGATCTGCCACGTTCAACGACTTGTAAGGTACGATTCCAGTCAACACCAATGCAACTGCTATATATAGTAGGGTGGAGATGAAGAGCGAACCAATAATGCCGATGGGCATATCTCTTTGGGGCTGCTTGGCTTCTTGTGCTGCTGTAGAAACTGCATCAAACCCGATGTAGGCAAAGAATATAACTCCAGCACCTCTGAGAATGCCACTGAAACCATACTTCACCAAATTTTCCGGTGTTGGCGGGAATAAAGGGTGTCCAGTTTGCAGAATTGATATGCCAAACCCCAAATGCCAGAAAGGCGAGAATCACAATTAATTTGACAATAACAATAATGCTGTTGAATTTAGCAGATTCGCGGATACCAAGAATTAGCAGCAGCGAAATTACGGCGATCGCTCCTACCGCAGGGAGGTTCAACACCGCTTGAGTCATTGAGCCATCAGCTAGCATTACTTGGCTACCAGTTGCAGCTGTCAAAGTTGCAGGCAGTACAATTCCCAAGTCTTTCAAGAAGCTGACTGCGTAACCTGACCAGCCTACGGCTACTGTTGCTGCTCCTAGAGCATATTCTAACAGCAAGTCCCAACCAATTATCCAGGCAAATATTTCGCCCAAAGTGGCGTAAGCGTAGGTATAAGCACTCCCAGCTACAGGCAGTAGGGAAGCAAACTCGGCGTAACAGAGTCCGGCAAATGCACAAGTAATCCCCGCTAAGATGAAAGAGATAGTAATGGCCGGTCCCGCATACTTAGCTGCCGCTGTGCCGGTCAGTACAAAAATTCCGGCTCCGATAATACAACCAATTCCAAGGCTAATTAAGTCGAACGCACCGAGCGCACGATCTAGTGTCTCCCCAGTAGATGCCTCAGCTTGCAATTCGTCAACAGATTTTTTTTCTAAAAAATGGCTTCTATTCATAGGAAAATTTGCAATGGTAAGTATACCCACTAACTAGAAGTTAGTGGCTTTAGCCCAGTTCAGATGAAGAGTATAGCAATTGTTCACCTCGAGCATTGTCAAATGTAAAACAAATAAATCATGTAGTAGCAAATAGCCCTGACGCTCGTTGCGACGCTACGAACGTGAACAGGGGTGTCTCACCGTTCGCCCCAACATAGAGGTTTTGACGAACGCATAATTAATTTTTGGAGATATCTATTGTAAAAAAACAGACTCTTGACTTCTCCAGAATATATGAG
>JAQYWN010000973.1 GCA_029379265.1 Rhizonema sp. NSF051 | reverse complement strand
CTTTAGGAGTTAAGGACAGAATACTCCCTGTATAAGTAACCTGTTGGCTGGCCGGATCTAATTGTAAATTACCGTGGATTAAAATTGGTGGGCGCATCTGTGAACTTCTTCGTGCTAAAGCTCTGATACGTGCTGCTAACTCTTTTAGCTCAAATGGCTTGACCAAATAATCATCAGCACCAGCATCCAGTCCAATAATTTTATCGCCTGTTGTATCTCGTGCTGTCAGCATAAAAATCAGAGCATTAGATGAAGCAGCGCGTAAACGCTGACATAGAGTAATGCCATCTAATTTAGGCAGCATTAAATCTAATAAGATTAACTCATATAATCCTGATTGCGACCATTTCCATCCCTCAAGCCCATCAATTGTGATATCTACAATATGCTGTTGTCTTCTTAGATACTCAGCTAGTGGTTTAGCAATGCGATCATCATCTTCAACTATCAAAATTCTCATAATGCTTTACTTCTAAATTATTAGGGCTTGATAACACTGAGCAAAAGTTATCTTACCTAAAACACACATTCCGTACCCAGTACTGTCAAATACTAACGCAAGTTGCTAGTTAGTATCCCTTAATCGTATCAAAAGAATTAAATAAGATTATAATCTTCAATAATCTTATCAAAAGATTAATACCAAAGTTCCTGTAACTATTAAGAAAGTTCCTAAAAGAGTTTTCTAATTGAACGGCTCATGAAGAAAAACCACAGAAAACAATAAAACTAATACCAAACTAGATTTATCAATTGGTGCAACAAGTGAGGCTTTTCCTTCTTGTAAAGCTTTGAAATAAAAAATCCAAGATAAGCCAGTAGCTCCCCCAGAACATAATAGAAAAAACATAGTTTTTGGGGGAACTTCTGAAAGATTAACTATACTGCCTTGAGCAAATACAATTCCCCAACCAACAACTAAAATGACAACAGTTCGGATTGCTGTTGCCAGGTTGGAGTTGACATTTTCAATGCCAACTTTGGCAAATATGGTTGTTAATGCGGCAAAAAAAGCGGTCCTGAATGTTGATGGCTACCTAACCAAGCTTGAGGGAGTTTGGTTGGTAAAGTTTTGAGCCATCAATTCTGTACGTGAGTTTGCTCGCACAGCACGGAACATTCCAAATCGGCACAGCCCAGCACCAAACGCAAAACGCATTAGCAACAATGTCGGCACCTCGCGCACAGACTTAAGCAAACCAGATAGTCCAAAACGCAGCCATCCGCCCGGTCTCGCCACCCCTTGCCAGATCGAATCTAACCAAGAAGGAAGCGTTTGTGTCGTCCAGTCTGCGGTAATCACCTCTCCTTCGACTAGTTCCGTCGCTACCAAAAGCTCGGAAAAGCCTTCTATGCTGGAAAAAGCTGGATGTGACCACTGATGGAGGAGTTGTGACATGACTGGTTTTTCCCAGAAAGAAAGAGGTTTTTGGCGGTCATCCCTCTGATTCCAGTCAGCTAAAACCAATACTCCACCAGGCTTGAGCACCCGCATTAATTCCAAAGCAAAAACGGCTTTATCCGGCATGTGGGGACCGGCTTCAATCGACCACACCACATCAAAACTGGCATCTGGAAACGACAATGCCATGGCATCATCGACGGCAAACTGGACGTTTAGCCCAGATGGTGTTAACTCACGAGCACGCTTCACTTGCGACGGGCTGATTGTAATCCCTGTGACGGCAAACCCATAATCTTGCGCTAAGATCCGGCTGCTGCCACCAATACCACAGCCAACATCTAAGACGGTAGTACCTGGAGGTAATTTTTCTATTCCACCCCATTTAACCATTTCATGTACAAAGTCAGATTTAGCAGCTAGAAAATCCTTCTGTTGTGGCGGCGAACCGTAGTGACCGAGGTGAATATGTTCCCCCCAGTAAAACTCGAGAATGCCATCAAGAGTCCATTGATCGTAGGAATTAGCAACTGTGGCTGAGGATTGATACTTGCGAGCACTCAGGAGATAAGCTGCAATTCCAATCACCACTAGCACAAGAAAACCAATTAGAAAATATAATGAAGTTGACATTGTTTTCAATAATCCTGTACGCCTACCCGAGATAAAATTGTTGCCCGAATCTCTTCGCCTCGAATTTTATAGCAGGAACCTTTGACATATTATTCTAACTGCCTGTGCAGTTAAACTCAGAGCGTGAAGTCTCGCTAACGGTTTTTAACGACATAGATGACTCTCGTATAGAAAGAAATTGTGTGCATTTATTAACAGATATTTTAATCTTTGGCATACTATCGGTCATGGCAGGGGCGTTCGTGTTGGAAGGACATGGAAGTTGCGGATTGAGTAAATACGAATGGTTGCAACAGTTTTTAAAATTACCTGAAGGAAATTTATCTAACCTCACATCTTGCGCCTGGAAATATGGCTCTACTTTGATTACTCAGTACTAAATTGTAACCTCTGGTTTAGCTATACAAACCAATAAAAATCACTTAGCCTTATAGCGCATCTTTTTGTGTTGCCTGGGTTTATACGGAGAGATGCAAGATCTGAGTAACCAAACAACCCGCAAAGTGCAATTTTCTCTCATTAGTTTGGACTGCGATACTCGTAAATTGGCACAAGCAATCCGCCTCTAATAGAAAGTGAACATAGTTGTAAAAACTGGCACATACTATATTGTATGTGCCAGACACAAAACGTGTAGCGCTCTCCTCAGATCTTGCACCTGGAAACTTCAATGTTAATTCCTTGACTAAGTGCTAGGTT
>JAQYWN010000972.1 GCA_029379265.1 Rhizonema sp. NSF051 | reverse complement strand
CTAGTACATATCGGCGGAAATAAACCACCCATCTGAAACAGGTAAAAAGCTTACAGAATAAGTGTTCTTTCTTTTTACTTTTTACTTTTTACTTTTTACTTGTTGTACTAGTCCCTTTCCTTTTTGGTGCGGAGTGCGATACAGATGTGCCGTACCAAGCCTGTTGGCTTAAAAAACGGTAAGTACATAACACTCTTACCGTTATTTTATCTGTATCTATATCTTTGCCTATCCTCGTAACGTTCGTGTCCGCGCCGTTCGTGACGATAACGCTCGCGTTCGCGTTCGCGTCGCCGTTCACGTTCACGTTCACGTTCACGTTCACGTTCACGGTAGGAACGTGAACGTGAATTACCGAAGTCTAAAATAAGTTGGGCATGAAGATTGCTGGATACTGGCTTACTTTCAGGACTAGGAGAATAATTTGCGGTATTGATGGCTCTAGAAGGCTGTACGATAGTGATGGTCGTAACAATGGTCATCAGTAGCGGAATGACTTTCAACATTTAATTCTCCTGATTGATTTGAGGTTGAGCGCGGCAATTAGTGATCCTCCAAGATCGGACTCTAGAGTCAGAACTAATTGTTAATGTTAAGTATAAAAATGCATTTGTATCTGTGCCTCCCTAAAAGGTCATAGATGCTTGTATGGATCTCAAACATTTAGAACATCAAGCTTCTCACTAATCGTTACCAGAATAGGGGGGCTTATGCTAGAGCTATAGGGGAACTCGCGTTAATTTATCGGCAATGCGTGTTGTTTCTGGCAGTCGATATTTTGGTGTGCAGCGCAATACATAGTCAATTGCCGTAGGTAGACTGATTCGATGACCGATAGACACATAGACAGGCTTGACTTCTGTACGCGTCCGCAAAACTACGCCTACTGTCTCGCCTTTATGTATTAAGGGTTGCTTGCTCTCTCTGGTAGATGCCAAATCTTCATGCTTCCCAATTAACAACGATTTCGCGACACCAATCGTTGGTAAATCTAAAATTACGCCAAGATGACAGGCTATACCAAATCTTCGCGGATGGGCAATACCCTGACCATCACACAAAATAATATCGGGTGTAATTTTAACCTTCTCTAGAGCATCAAGTACAGCTGGTATTTCCCGAAATGAGAGGAAACCAGGGATATAGGGGAATGTTGTGGGACGCCGTGCGATGCTCGTCTCTTGTAATTGCAGATCGGGAAAACTCAGTATCGCTACCGCTGCACGGCTAATCGTACCATCTTCTTCAAAACCCACGTCTACTCCAGCAACATACTGCACGGGTTCTTGAAGTCGATCAACGGTTATCACCTCAGCTTGCAGCTTTTCTTGAATAGCGATCGCCTCGTTTACTGTCACAGGCCAAGAATGAGGTTGATAAATATTCATGGGGTAAAGTACCTTTGAAAAACAGGCAATTTGGATTGTTTGCTTTAATGCTGCTGTTTAAGATTCGGTGGATTTCATTTTGGAGCGATACGACGCACATCCGTGGCCTAAAGGCATCGGCACACGCTCTGTGACAATCACTCAATAAACTTCATGGTGTCGTTTCCACTTGCATACTGGTTGCGATCTGCTGAAGGCAGCAGCGAAGCTATCGCCATTGTCGATGAGCCATTATCCGGTAACAAACAATCTAATAAAGTATCAATACTACTATTACAGAGATCTGGTATTGATAGCACTCGTTCGACATTGGTAAAGTTCCGTTGAATTGATTTGCGGTAGGTTGGATCGTAGTGGAACTGCAACAGATCTTCGACAAATGATTCCCACATTCCAGTATCAATCATCAAATACCACTCACTTAATTTTTCCCAGCCATAGCGAGGTTTTAGTTTTTCCAGCTTTGTTTTTAAAATCTTGGGATGAGTTATCAGGTGGGGATACTCTTGTAGGAGAAACTGGACTCGAACAGCTACGGGTAGTTGAATTTCTACACAGCTTGCGTGTTTCATTTTCTCCCATAAAGATGGAGGCAAATAGACTTGCCCTATTTTTACGCTTTCTGATTCTACCCATACTGGCTGATGAGGATTAAAGTTTTGCAATTGGTGTAAAAGCAGAGAGTCAAAGTATTTTTGTGAAGGTTGAGGAGAAAGCATTTCTTCCCATTCTTGACCTAACAGGGAACCGCGATGATTAGCCAATGCTTCCAAATCTAATACTTGAGCACCACGTTGGCGCATCTGGTAAAGTATAGATGTTTTACCGCTTCCCGTGAGACCACATAACACTAGATAGGTAAATTTTTGGGGCAAATTTTCCAGTTGCTCGCGGACATAGGCGCGATAAGTTTTGTAACCGCCTTCAAGGAGAGTCACTTGCCAGCCAATTTGCGTCAAGACTAAAGCCAAACTATTAGAACGCTGTCCACCCCGCCAGCAGTAAACGAGAGGACGGTAGTTTTTTTCTTTATCGGCAAAATGTTGACTGATATGCTGGGAAATGTTTTTTGCTACTAAAGCAGCGCCAATTTTGCGGGCAGTAAAGGGGGATTGTTTGTAGATTGTTCCCACTTCTGCACGTTCGGTATCATTGAGTACTGGTAAGTTAATTGCGCCAGGAATGTGATCCTCCGCAAATTCACTATTGCTTCGCACATCAATGATTTCACTGTAATTTTCTGTCCAAGGCTGTTTGGTATATGTAAGTAGAGCTGGCATTTTCTTTAAACACTATCTTTCTCAATTCTGACACTAGAACAACGTTGTCAGTAATATCATATAATTCTGTTA
>JAQYWN010000971.1 GCA_029379265.1 Rhizonema sp. NSF051 | reverse complement strand
ACCTAGCACTTAGTCAAGGAATTAACATTGAAGTTTCCAGGTGCAAGATCTGAGTTATGAAATAGATTTCTTTATTTACAAAGATTCTAATCTCATACCTAAGTAATTTTTTCACCAAAACCTCAGGATAATAGGTAATTACAATAGACGAAATCGTGAAAAACTTGCCGATCTGGGTCTTCGTGGCGTAATTCTCGCGATTTTAGCAGCCGCATCAGGGGGTAGTTCCATGGCTGTTGCTGCTGCCCTCACAGCTGTGAGAGGGTCGTTTGGCATAGTCGGAGGTATAGCACTGCTAGTAGTAGGTCTAGTCTCGGTTGTGGAGGAGGATAAGGATTTTTTTGTAATTGAGTTTGTCCCTCTGAAGTTGGTGCAATGTTTAACAAACATTGCTGTTGCTCATCACAGAAAGCCACGGTGGCTGGTAAATTAAGATTATCTCGACCGTGAATAAATTGTAAAATTTGCACGGTTGGGATGAACACAGTTGCAAAAACGGACAACAGTAGCGCTCGTTCCCCTTTGGCGTCTACCCTTGGGAGAAGACAAGGGAGATCGCTAACTACAAAATCCTCACGCTCATTCAACGAACAGGCGAGCATTTTGAGGCAGTTATTGAACATCAAGGAACATAATGGACTTTGTTCTCAACACCCCAATATCCCCAGATGCGCGCACGAAGGTGCAAGCCCCCCTGGGGCATCGCTAAATTCTTGGGCTGTTTTAATTAAGAGCAAGAATCATTCGATTTCATAACTATTAAATCCGCTTTAATATGTGCGGAATGTGGGATAAAAGTAATGTCCAGCTTCACAATTTTTTTTTATTCTTGTTGAAAGATAAAAAACACACTATTCTGTTCATTTAGTAAATAAACAGCAACATGAATATAATGGGACAAAACCAATTTGAATTAACTGACATGAACAAGATTGAGCGTATTAATAACCCTACACCGGAGGAATTTCAACGAAGCTCCTTGTCTCTTAGAAAACCCGTTATCATCACTGGGGCAATGAGTGGCTGGAAAGCACTTTCTTTATGGAATCCTGATTACCTCAGTAAGACTGTAGGTAATACACAAGTTAATGTTACTGTTTCTCAAAACAGGATATTCACTGGCGATACTAAAAAAGGATTTGCTTTTTTAAGAACAACGTTCAGCGACTTCATGAATGTCATTCTGGAAAAAAACAAATCCACTAGTAATTTTTATTATCTCCAGGCTCAATCAATGACAAAAACTTTTCCAGAACTCGTTCAGGACATTGAAACTCCAGAATGCCTTGAAAAAAAAATTGTGGGTTACTAACTTCTGGTTAGGCACTCATGGTAACGTTACCCCACTACATTATGATCCATCGGATAATATATTAGCTCAAGTTAGCGGTCGAAAGCGGATTTTACTCTTTGATCCAAAACAAATTTCTTTTCTATATCCTTTTCCTGCACATTCAAAAATACCACATCTTAGTCAAATTAACATTGATGAACCTGATATTGAGAAGTTTCCTAAATTCTCAAAAGCGAAGTGTATAGAGTGTGTTCTTGAACCAGGGGAGATGCTTTTCATCCCAGTTTTTTGGTGGCATCAAGTATACTCTCTTGACAAGCTAAACATTGCTGTCAATTTCTGGGGGAAGGCAAAATTTAGAAAAATTTTGTTGACATATTCTGGGAGCCGATTATTAGCACAAATACCTGCTTTCCTCTGGCAGGAGTTTAGGAATATGGTTAGTTTTAACTCAAATCCTCGATAACTTAACTTTTCAAAGAAGATTGATAATATTTGGCTCTTCAGTACTTGTTTTGCTAACCTAACAAGTACTAAAGAAGGAACGGAAGCGTTCAGGGAGGCTAAAAAAGTGATTAATCTGTCTTTTTTTAGAGTTGTAGAGTAGACTGTAAATCTGGGGTTACAAATTACATTTGTCGTGTGATTTACCCCTTTAACGCGCGCACTTGTTTGGTCTAAGTGATGCTAAGGGCTACTCGCTAACTCTTATACGTATATTTCGTTAAACTCGGACATCATATCACTTGTGTTTTTGATTGGCAGATTTGATGAAGTGTAGTGGGGGTTAAATTCCTTGTTCTTTTTGCTTAATGTCTTTGACTTTCTGACTTGCTTGTGGAGGCGCCTCCGACAAAACAAGATGAGCATTGGTGCCGCCAAAGCTGAAGGAACTTACACCAGCAATTGCCTGATCTTCTGTCTGTGGCCATGGTTCTAAAGTTTTTTGCACACGTAGCAACAGGTTGTCAAAAGGAATGTACGGATTGGGTTGCTGGAAATGCAGGTTTGGCGGAATCTGCCGATATTTGAGGGATAGCGCCACTTTAATCACCCCTGCAATCCCAGCAGCTACCTCAAGGTGTCCAATATTAGTTTTGACTGAACCTACAGCACAGAAGTGTCCAGCCGGACGGTTCTCACTTAGAACCTTTCCTAAAGCCTTCATCTCTATTGGGTCTCCCAGCTTTGTCCCTGTACCATGAGCCTCAACATATTGAACTTTACCAGGGGAAACTCCTGCTTGGCGATAAGCTTCTCGCAAAACAGCTTCCTGAGCCCGAGGATTTGGTGCTGTCAGCCCATTACTGTGCCCATCCTGGTTAACCGCACTACCTCTAATGACCGCATAAATGGAATCTCTATCAGTTAAAGCTTGAGAAAGAGGCTTTAAGACTAAGTAGAACGAGGTGAAAAAACCAAAGTATGTAAAGATAAGTAAATACGTATAA
>JAQYWN010000970.1 GCA_029379265.1 Rhizonema sp. NSF051 | reverse complement strand
AAGTAATTATGTCAGATTTATTGCATTATGCAAAGCTTAGTATTGCACGGTGCAAATCTAACTTGGCATGTACAAAAGTATTCATTAATAACGCACTTAAGTACACTTCAGGTCATGAAAGAGTTTCAACGTTGTCGTCTGAGAAAACATATCAATGTCATCCTCTAACTCTACTGTAGATTTAAATACACCTCTACTCACTCCTATTCGCGATAGTGAACAAGTTGCGTTAGATAAGAACTGTAAGCAAAACAAGACAGCATGTCAAACCTTGTCGATTAGAGAAGATCAACTCAGCCTAGCTGAAGCACTAGAACTAAGGAGCTTAGAAACCAGAGTAGAACTTGGTTTGAAAGCTTTTTGGGAGATAGGACAAGCCCTAAGTCAGATTCGAGATCAACGTCTTTATCGGGCAAACTACAAAACATTTGAAGAATATTGCATGACTCGCTGGGAAATGTCTCGGCGTTCAGCTTATCAGTTGATCGGCGCTGCCATGGTGGTAGAAAATGTGCGCAATTGCGCACAAATTCTTCCCCTCAATGAAGCTCAAGCCCGTCCTCTGACAGCGCTTTCTCCTGAACAACAACGAGAAGCTTGGAATACAGCGGTTTCTACGGCTCCAAGTGGCAAAGTGACATCTGTTCACGTTGCTCAAGTTGCTAAAGAATATTACAAAGCTAGTTTGCCTTCTACGCCCAGAAACAAGGACACTCTTGACGTACAAAGGCAATCCACTCAAAACTCCTCTGAATCAGTCCAGTGTTGCTGGAATTGCTTTCATTGCAGCCGAGAGTTTGTAGATGATCTCCAAAATTTCTATTGCTACGAGTTGGGGAAATTGAACTTCATTGACAAAGACGGTTATCAACGGGGGCAAACATGCGAACTGTGGACTGAGCGCGGGACAGACTTAGATAAGATAAAAAAGACTAGGCTACCATTACAAGAAACCTTCACCCTAACTGTACAGCTTCCCGCCTACTTGCAACCAGAAATGCAAGACGCAGCTAGAGAATCTGGCTTGGTTATGGTGGACTGGGTAGCATCCGTGTTAGAACAGGCAGTTTTCAGTCGTCATGCTGCTCAAAGTAAGCATATTCGTTGAAATTGTATCGGTGTTTCAGTCGTGTGACGAGTGAAAAGGCGTGGGCAAGTAGGCGATCGCAAGAGCGAACCTTTTTGTAATACGATTGTATCTTCAACATTACGGGCGCTTTGTAGGCGTAGCCCGCCGTTCGCACTCTTCGTCTGGTGAAAGAGAAGGCATCGCCTGCTCTTCTATGTACCGCTCAATTTTACCAATCAAATAAGACTGCTATAGTTTAGTTTCACAATAGTGTTGGAAATTTTGTCAAAGTATTATAACTATTAACAATAATATATGAGAGAATTACAAACACAATTACAAACTGATACATGGGTTGTAGCTACTTGGCATGAATACATACAGGCAATAGAACGTGCCGATGAAAAAAACAAGTGCTACTACCATAATCAAAGAATGAGGATTGAAATCCAGGCTGTTGGGAACGATCATGCTAGCGACCACACAATTATTATTTCTGTTATCAGCCTGTTTGCTGCTACTAAAAATATCAATCTGAATGGTAAAGATAACTGTACCTATCGGAAAACAGGTTTTAATGATGCTCAACCAGATGTCTCTTATTACATAAATGAAAACGCTGATGTCGTCCCTTACGGAACTTCTATCATCAACCTAGATATTTATCCCCCACCAGCTTTAGTCATTGAAGTTGCTAACTCCTTACTTGCTGATGATAAGGGTGAAAAACGACTGTTGTATGAAGATCTCGGAGTGAGTGAATACTGGATAGTAGATGTGCAGAATATCCAAGTCATTGCTTTTACTATCGAAAATGGTGGTAGCAGACGGATTACTCAATCTCAAGTGTTACCAGGATTGACAATTGCGCTACTCAATGAAGCTTTCGGGCGATCGCGGCAAATGAATCAGTCTTCAAGTCTATGCTTGGTTATTAACTCAATTTCAAGATTAATCGAACTAACGCACACTCTACGAATACAGGAGCGCTTTTGGCTCAAGCACGGTTCGATTCATTAATCGACTCTACCATTTTTGCGTAAGTCCTTCGGATGACTATCGGCTCAATGAATTTGGGAATAATACGTTAGTATCTGGATCATCTGAAGTTTTTGTTGGACGAAGGCGGATTCATGTTCCAAAAGATTGCTGCTCAGATTGCTTTTTCTGACTCATTTCCTTATCTAGTTACAGTTTCAGGCGTTACTAGCATAGTGGTCATACAAGGCTTGCGCTGGTGGTTTCAAAAGAACACTTACAAATCTCTACACTCGCTCCCCTCCCCTAAGAGACACTGGCTGTTAGGAAATATCCCTCAAGTATTGGCAGCAGTAAAACAGAAGAAATTCTTCCAATTATTGTTTGATTGGAGCCAGCAGCTAGGACCAATGTATGTTTACTGGACTGGCTATCCAGTTCTCGTTTTGAGTCAGCCAAAAGTTATTGAAGACACCATTGTCAATGGGATGAGAGATGGTAGCCTACTTAGAACTGAGCAAGCGAGTAAAGCCTGGAATGACATTAGTGGACCGATTCTTTTAGGTCAAAACGGCACTGAGTGGCAGTGGCGACGCAAGGCTTGGAACCCCGAATTTAGTTCTAATAGTCTCTCCAAATACAATACTGCTCGGTTAAGGGACAAAGGGGGTAAAATCAAAGATTTTTTGTTCGCGTATAAAACACGA
>JAQYWN010000969.1 GCA_029379265.1 Rhizonema sp. NSF051 | reverse complement strand
AAAGGTAAAGTCTTGGCTGTTTAATGGTCTGTTTATTTCCGCCAAGCTGTACTAGTGCCTGCTGGCTGAAATAACTAACCAGAGAGTATCAAGCCAAAAGCTTGATACATGAGGATTTCTTTCTTTTGCCTTTTGACCCCTTCGGGGTGACGCTCGTTCCGACGCTCGTGCCGACGCTCCTGACGCTACCGCTTCGCTACCGCTTCGCTAACGCTTCGCTAACGCTAACGCTAACGCTACCCCTGCGAAGATCGCCAGTCGCTCATGGGGAGCCAGTACTGAAGGAGAGTTTCCCTCCGTAGGTATCTGGCGTTGGAAACCCCCTTCTGGAGCCACTGCTACAGGAGGGTATCCCGACAGAGGCATGTGGCGTCCGCGCTGGCTCACTTTTTACTTTTGCCTTGTTGCACTAGCATAATCGCAGTAAAGAGCGCATTCCGCATAAACTCAAATTTTAGAGGTTCCAGTAGAATATTGAACATAAATCTTCTCTTCAGCTACATATTACTTTTTATTACAATCTCGTCCTGAGAAAAAAACAAAAATGATTATCATTGTACGCGCGAATTGAACCAAACTTATAAAAAATGGGGTTGCATGGTTAGGGTGTCGGGTGTCGGGTTCATATGATCGCAACTGCTGTTTCAAAGCGCGATCGCGAAACTTCACAACTCCATTTTCGGTGGGAACTAAACCCAGCATTGCCTTGACTAGAGTGCTTTTACCCGCTCCATTTGGACCGATTACACCAACGATTTGTCCTAAATGAGAGCGAAAACTGATATCATCAACAGCGGTTGAGCAGATGTCCTTAAATCTATGCTAATCTCTGCATAAATTAGTAATAAAATAGGCGTTGCTGAACCAAAATATGAATCAGGCGATCGCTTCAAGCTTGCGGGCGCTATGCGCCCGCAGCGCCACTGAGCCATGCTTGAGATAATGTATGACTAAACGAAGTGAAAATTTCAGCATTTCCAAAGGATGCGCGAGTAACAAAAAGTTTTCCGATGTAGTCGAGTGCTAGATAATGTCTTAAACGGCTGTTTTCTCCTTCTACTCAAGTCAATTACGTCTTACTAATGATGTGGTCTTCATTACTAATAAAACAAGGATAAACAGGATAACCGTCTGTTACGTAGAAAAAGAAAAGCCAACAACTTATTACTAGCCACAAATGTTTAAAAGTTTTTGAACTTCGCTTCCCCTAAAACCCAAGCGGTAATCCCCGGAACGCTATGATTTACCATAGCTTTACGTAGATTTAGTTTACCCCTTTAACCCTCGGTAATTCACATTTAAATGCTCAACTTCTAAAACCAACTTTGGGTATAATAATGATAATCAATATAATGACAAGAATCCGAATTGTCAACAGAAATTATGTTGCAATTCCAAGTGAATAGCGTAGAATCTCTCACCCTGATGGGACTTATGGGCTGTAGTTTTTCCTCACCAGAATCAAATTTCACCACTGCTACACCGCAGACAAATACAGTTACCAACCAAAATAGCGCACCATCAATACCCTATACTTGCAATGTACAGACATCTGCCGTCGCTCTACTGAGATGTCTGAGAATGAGTTCATTGCGGTATAACCCCCAGCCAGTGCTTTGTGTTTACATAATGTAACAATAACCGACTCTCATGTAGAAACTTATTGTTCTGAAGTCAGAATCCTCTCAACAAGAGCGTGCTACCCCTGATTCACATATCTATATCTTTGGGGGTGTAGGTCTGGTTGAGAGCATAAATTAAATAGGATTGCAATAGTATAGCGTGGGTACTTTCTCTTGGAATTCCCATGGGGAGTTTAGAAAGTTAGAAGAAAGAACTTAAAAGCTAAAGCAATCCTATTTAATTTGTAAAAAACTCGTTGTGGCTGTAACAGTTAACACTCAACAGTCAACTGCTATATTGCGCTTCTTGTCAACTAAAATCGCGCAACATTTTTTTAATTTCGATGTTGTGCAATTCTTCTTGACCAATCATGGTGCGAGCGAATTCTTCTAGATAAATGCTGGCATCTTCCACTGTAGAGAGCAAATCTTTGTAAAGATTCAAAGCTTTTCTCTCATGGTTGAGACTTTCCGCTAAAATATCCTGTACGCTGTGTTTGTAAGTTTCCTCGATAGGCGCAATTCGCAAAGTAGGATGCCCTTCTAAACCAGTGAGAATTTCTCCTACCTGTTGGGCATGAAGTAAAGATTCATTCGCCTGCCCTTTGAAAAAATCTACAATTGGAATCCGGTTGGGTCCAGTCACCATTAAGGAATAGTGGGTATAACGTACTACTCCAGCGAGTTCAAATTCCATGATAGAATTCAGTAAATCGTTTGTTTTTTTTTGGTCAAGGTCTTTCATCAATTGTTCCTTTGTAAGTAGTTGTTAGCGATCGCAGTTTTCCGTTATTGAGTCTGCAGAGCGTCATTTACTTCCGTGGGTTGGCAGTAAGGTAAGAGCGGTTTCAGCAAAGACTCTAAAGCTGTGATAGACTTGTCTTGAGCGGAATTTAAGATTAGACTAAATTGAAAAAAAACTAGGCAACCTTCACCTACTCGTTGGAAGTTGAGAGTTATTCTTTAGCGGGTGCTTTTATTGCCTCGCCGATTCTTGTACGACTTTACCTTGTTGTGTTTGAAGAATTGACTCTTGTTGCCCAGTGTTTTTCAAGGATAGCTTAACAACCTTATTAATTCTGTTGTCACAATAACCCTATCACACTACAACATGAAGTTTGATGCGTTTTTCGCTATATATTTCATG
>JAQYWN010000968.1 GCA_029379265.1 Rhizonema sp. NSF051 | reverse complement strand
CCCAATACTGCTCGGTTAAGGAAATAAAGTAGGCTGAAACCCTTGAAATATCGTTGTCTATCATAATTAAAAAGGGCTTAACCGAGCAGTATTGGTTCGTAATCTACCTGTTATTCATGTATCTGATATGATCTTAGTTGATACTTTAAAAAAAGAAGGAGTTGTTATAACGTCATTAGCAGCACTCTCAATTCCTTCTACTTCGCAGGTGCTTCAAGCGGCAGAAAGTTTGATACCACAAATATCTAAAAATAGATCTGGAAGTAAAAACGAATTTGTTATTCATGCCACCTCCGAACAAATAATGGAATCCTCTGAAATTTTTTTCTGGGGACTAGAACAACGATTATTAGATATTGCTGAACATTACTTATCTCTGCCAGTTGCTTATCACGGTATTTATTTTCGTCAAGATATCACCAATACAGTCAAACGAAAATCAAGGCTGTGGCACACAGACATGGAAGACAGAAAAATGTTCAAAATTATTATTTATCTCAATGATGTGAATGAAGATGGCGGGCCATTTCAATATATTTCCAAGTCTTTCACTTCGACAATAACTCAATCTCTAAGATATAACTTCAGCTATATTTCAGATGAAACAATGCAAAGAATTGTGCCATTATCAAATTGGAAATCCTGTATAGGAAGTTCTGGTACAGTCATTTTTGTTGATACTGCAAATATTTTTCATCGAGGAAAAATACCTATAGCATCTGATAGATTTACAATATTTTACGATTACACTTCAAGACAACCAAAATGTCCATACTATTGTAAATCTTCCCTTCCTAAAGATAATTTACAGCTACTTTCTACACAGTTCTCAGAAAATCAAAGGCGATGTGTTTTTTGGCAGTGAAAGTTTTCACTCTCGGAAAAAAAGATGGATAATTTCTTCCCTATTTCTTACTCCCCGCAGCGCTCGTGTAAGACGAACGATGCAATTTCTTCTCTACGCCAGTCGCCTCAATGGGAACTAAGGCACGGCACAGGCTTCCCTCTCCCCAAACGGTATAAAGAGCATAACTCCTCTCCTTCCTTCTAAGCACTCAAGCTACTTGAGGTAAAACAGTAGTGCAATTCCTGCGATCGCAATTGTGACACCGATAACTGCCCTCAAGCTCACTTTCTCACCTCTCCAAATAGCTATTGGGATAACAAACAATGGGCTAGTCTGCAAAAGGGTAGATGCAATCCCGACTGTGGTGAACTTAATTGCTGTTTGTTGCAACCATATTCCTAAATAAGTTCCAAAAAAGATAGCAAAGAAAGCTGCTGCAATAACTCGTCGCGAGCGCAATGTTTCTAGTTGAAAGCTCCTACGTCTATTTGGAAAGGATATCCATACAACAATAATCAACAAGCCTCCACTTAAGCGCAACAATGCCGCCCATAACGGGCTGACATTACCATGTAAAAATGCTGCACGAGCAAGAACAGATCCTGTTGCAGTTGCGATTGCTGATAATAAACTAAAATTTAGTCCTTGCCATAAATGTATTACGGTGCCACTCCTATTGAAAGTGCGTTCAACCGCAACCCAAGCGACTCCGAAAACGCTAAGCAGGATACCACTCCAAGCAGTTATATTTAGCCGTTCTTCAAGAAAAACCAGTGCCAGTATTGCTGTTAGAGCTGGGGCAAGGGTTTCTATGAGCAAGGCACGACGTGCGCCTAAACAATTGATCGCGGCTAAGAAAGCTGTATCGCCCAAGCCAATACCAACGATGCCGCTAAGAATGAGTAAACACAGGGGCAGGGGTGAGATAGCGATCAACAACTCGCCTTTGATCAAGATGGTTAGCAAAAGGAGGGCGATCGCAACTATTCCTTTCATTAAGTTGAGTTGTATTGGAGGGATAAGTTCCCCCAAGCGAGCATATATTACTGACGCGATCGCCCACAAGCCGGCGCAGAGCAAAGCCGCTATTTCACCCCGAAAATCTACAACTTTATTAAAAATAGTGTCCAAGTCTTTTCAAAAAGTATTTTTTTTTTAATAATTAAGCTAATTCCCTTTATAAACTTTAGCACTCAATGTACTTTACTGCTAACTTTGCTCCTCTTAATTTTAGCACTTAAAACCTGTGAGTGCTAATCTATTTCGTCAAGGTTCATCTATTAGCGATTAAATATCGGTAAGTATGACTGATAATACTTTTTTAGTTGACACAACTTAGCTATAAGCGGAGTTGCTGACAGAAGGATAGGTGAATTTTAACTAAAAAATCCAGAATAATACAACCAATTAATAGTTTGGATGGGTGGGATGAAATATACTTTTGACATTGTCGGTGTGTCTCCTGTTTTACAATTTTTTAATGACCAACAGCAGAGTTTACAAAAAGCACAACCTCAGGTAGTAGAATATGTGGGAACACATCAGTGTACACTTGATGCGTTTATCCAATCTGTAGAACTAGTGCCACCAAAGATAGGTTGGGAGATGGATCAAGTTGTAAGCACAGTCATAAAGTTCTGGATGAACAATTCAGACAGTATTCACTATTGGAAATCCCGTTTAATTGATGCCGGTAAGGAGAATATCATTGTGGCAAGGGTGGCGGATATTAAGGCTTTGCAAGCGGAATTTGAATCGTTACTGGGTAAGAATTAAAAGAAACACTTACTGAAAGATTGATTTCTTGAGTCTAAAGGAGAAGCCAGCGCTACGTCTGGCTTCTATCGAGGTGAGGAGTATTGGAGAGTCATCCGTGAGAGGTTAAAGCAATTGCACTTTTGTCAAGAGGGTGCAGGAAAAGGG
>JAQYWN010000102.1:12055-14739 GCA_029379265.1 Rhizonema sp. NSF051 | reverse complement strand
GTTAACAAAAATTTTAATAAACTTTCTCCTAAAAGCAGACAGACAATGGCAAAATAGATTGCCTTAATCTTGTTGTCTTGAATTACCTGCCCTTTCTCGTGCTTAAATTAGGTTTACATTACTCTATCCTGAGTTAAAAGTGTTAATACTATAACTTTACAAGTCAAAAATATCACACTTTTTCAGGACTCAGGACGATAGATCTCAGGACTCTGGACTATTCTTCTTCTGCACCTTGGACTTTCAGTAATAGCACACCTAGACCCCAACCGACGAAGATTAGACCGAAGGATAACAGCGCCGCATTTAACATTTCGCCGCTCATGGGTGTAATTCTCCTATGCAAATTGTTTAATTAGATTAAGTCTATCAGAAGCTTGTTAGAGAAGCTTGATTCTTAAAGAGGTGTAAAGTCTTATGAAGCTACCAAGAAATCAACCACATCTTTTACTAACGCTAGGAGATCCGGCAGGAATTGGACCAGAGGTGATTTTAAAAGCTTTGGCTGACCCGGAAGTTAGCAAAAGTTGTCACGTGACAGTAGTAGGTAGCCAAGATTTACTACAAGAAACTTATCACAAACTTGATAGTGATAGTGCTCTTAATTTAGAACCTCTGGCAAATCCAGCAGAGTTGTCAATTCTCGATGTACAGTTAGAGAAACATATAAAACGAGAAATTACTATCGGGACTGGTAATGCGGCAAGTGGTGCGGCTAGTTTTGCTTATATGGAAACAGCGATCGCCCATACACTGATTGGTCAATTTGATGGGATTGTCACAGGACCGATAGCGAAATCGGCTTGGAAGGCGGCAGGCTACAACTATCCCGGTCAAACAGAACTGTTGGCGGAACAATCAGGTGCTAAGCGTGTGGGAATGTTGTTTGTCGCGCGATCGCCTTATACTGGTTGGACACTCCGAGCTTTACTAGCTACCACACATATACCTCTTTGTCAAGTATCTCAGGTATTGACACCACAGTTGATGACGGAAAAACTTGACTTGCTGGTGGAATGTTTACAGAAAGACTTTGGTTTAGATGAAGCCAGGATTGCGATCGCGGGTTTAAATCCCCATAGCGGTGAACAAGGACAATTGGGACGAGAAGAACAGGATTGGTTAATTCCTTGGATAGAGGAACAGCGTCAAAAACATCCAAACATACAACTGGATGGTCCTATCCCTCCTGATACAATGTGGGTCAAACCCAGTCAAGCTTGGTACGGAGACTGTCTCATCCAAAATCCGTCTTGGAAAGTTTGCCACGGAGGGAAACCAACGCCAGATGCCCACGGAGGGAAACCCTCCTCCAGCACGGGCTCCTCCTTACAACTTTCCGCAAAATCCGTCTTGGAAAGTTTGCCACGGAGGGAAACCCTCCTTACAACTTTTCGCAAAATCCAAAATCCAGCCCATGCTTATCTAGCACTTTATCACGATCAAGGCTTAATTCCTGTCAAGCTCATGGCTTTTGATAGAGCCGTAAATACTTCCATAGGTCTTCCTTTCATTCGGACTTCACCCGATCACGGCACGGCGTTTGACATTGCAGGTCAAGGGATTGCCGATGCTACAAGTATGAAAGCAGCGATAGAATTGGCAAGTGTTTTGGCGTTACAGAGATTTCGTTATAGTCGGTGATTATAACTCAATACGGTTGAGATCGTTTCAGTCAAGTTGCGTATTTCGTAGTGTAGATACATTTATGAGTGTTGAATGTCTACATTAGGCAGTAACAAGACACCAGGAGACGATCAACTCATGCCAGATGAGCAACGGCTAGAGGAGCAACTGCTCTCGCAGGGAGCAGGAAAGATGATATCTGAGCAGCTAGATAAACTAGGAAAAGTAGACGTCGATGTGCAGACTGACCTGTTTAAAATGATTCAGGGACAGGTTGATGGTGTATCTCTATCCGGTGAAGGATTGGAATTGCAAGATATCCGTGTGCAAGAAATCACACTGCAAACAGATAATATTGCCGTTAATCCTTTAAGCGCTCTTTTTGGTCAAATCGAGCTAAGTCAGCCAGTAAACGCTACCGTTCGGATTGTACTTACAGAAGAAGATATTAACCGCGCCTTGAGTTCAGATTCAATTCTCAGTCAGATGCCCACATATGAATTGAATGTAGATGGCGAGATTGTCAGCTTGAAGCCGCAAGAGATCCAAATTCAGCTACCAAGCGATCGCCAAATGGGATTTACCGGAAAAGTCTTGCTCAAAGAAAAAGGTGATACTCGTACAGTCGGTTTTACGGCAATGGTTCGCCCGCGCACGTCAACAGAGCCGATAATATTGGAGAGTTTCAACTGTACTCAAGGAGAAGGCATTTGTTTAGACACAGTTGCTGCTTTGATAAAAAAGGTCAAAGAACTAGTGAATTTGCCATCTTTTGAATATCAGAAGACAGCCCTGAGTATTAAAAGTCTGGTCGTGCAAAAAGGTATCTTGAAAGTTTTAGCACAAGCTCATGTGAAGCAAATACCTTCTTAATAAAAAGCGTGTAGAGACGCGAGATTTCTCGTCTCTAAAATGTTTCTCAATTAACTCATCACTCTTGTAGGGGCAGGTTTTCCCAAATAACCTCCCTATTTAATATTGATAGGTTCACTCTTGTACGGGTAGGTTTTCCCAAATAACCTCCCTATTTAATATTGATAGGTTCACTCTTGTAGGGG
>JAQYWN010000102.1:0-12045 GCA_029379265.1 Rhizonema sp. NSF051 | reverse complement strand
AGGTTTTCCCAAATAACCTCCCTATTTAATATTGATAGGTTCACTCTTGTAGGGGCAGGTTTTCCCAAATAACCTCCCTATTTAATATTGATAGGTAAAACCTGCCCCTACTCCGCGCCGACTGAAACATCTCCCATAAAGGTGAATTTTCTAACTAGAGAACGATGTAAACTTAGTTACGGCTTACTAACGTTAAGTAATATTTATTGATTGCGAAAATTAAACTATGCAAACGTATGATGTTGTGATTATCGGAGCCGGACACAACGGGCTAGTTTGTGCCGCTTACTTGCTAAAAGCAGGTTATAGCGTTCTATTGTTAGAAAAGCGTTCTGTTCCCGGTGGCGCAGCAACTACGGAGGAGTCTTTACCAAACGAAGCTCCTGGATTTAAATTTAACTTATGTGCTATTGACCACGAATTTATTCATCTTGGACCAGTTGTTGAAGAATTAGAACTCAAGAAATATGGTTTGGAATATCTGGATTGCGATCCAGTTGTTTTCTGTCCTCACCCCGATGGAAAGTATTTTCTAGCTCATAAGTCACTAGACAAAACCTGTGCAGAAATCGCCCGCTACAGCGAACGCGATGCTAAAAAGTACAAAGAGTATACAGAATATTGGCAAAAAGCGCTTGGTGCAATGATTCCCATGTTTAACGCACCGCCAAAGTCAGTTCTAGATATTGCTGGTAACTATGACATAGCAAAGATTAAAGATTTATTCTCAGTGATTGGTTCGCCTTCTAAAACGCTGGACTTTATTCGCAACATGTTAACCAGCGCAGAAGATATTCTTAACGAATGGTTTGATTCAGAGTTTCTCAAAGCCCCTCTCGCAAGATTAGCTGCAGAACTCGGTGCGCCACCTTCGCAGAAAACCATTGCTATTGGTGCAATTATGATGGCAATGCGTCACGATCCAGGCATGACAAGACCTCGCGGTGGTACTGGCGCATTAGTGCAAGCTTTATTAAACTTAGTCAAAAGTAAAGGCGGCGTTGTACTCACAGATCAGCACGTTGAGAAAGTTTTGATTGATAATAATCGTGCCGTTGGAGTGAGAGTTGCAAACGGTACAGAATATCGTGCTAAGCATGGAGTCATCTCAAATATTGATGCTAAACGTCTATTTTTACAAATGATAGATGCCAGTGAAGTTGATGCTGTCGATTCAGATTTGCGAGAAAGATTAGATCGCCGCATCGTTAACAATAACGAAACTATCCTCAAAATTGACTTAGCATTAAACGAACCCCTACGTTTTGAACACCACGAACATAAGGATGAATATCTGATTGGCTCTGTATTAATTGCAGATTCCATGAGTCATGTAGAACAGGCTCACAGTAAATGTACTTTAGGAGAAATACCAGATTCCGACCCATCTATGTATTTGGTAGTGCCAACAATGTTAGATCCGTCGATGGCACCACCAGGCAAGCATACGGCGTGGATTGAGTTTTTCGCCCCCTATCAAATCGCAGGTGCAGAAGGTACTGGTTTGAAGGGTACGGGGTGGACAGATGAGATGAAGCACAAAGTTGCAGACAAAGTCATTGACAAGTTAGCACAATATTCTCCAAATGTGAAGAACTCAATTATCGCCCGTCGTGTCGAAAGTCCGGCAGAATTGGGAGAAAGATTGGGTGCATATAAAGGGAATTACTACCACATTGACATGACTTTAGATCAGATGGTGTTTTTCCGTCCCTTACCAGAAATAGCAAATTACAAAACCCCAATAGAAGATTTGTTCCTTACAGGCGCGGGAACTCATCCAGGTGGTTCGATTTCGGGAATGCCAGGACGTAACTGTGCGCGGATATTTTTACAAGCAAAGCATCCGATCGCACAAACACTCAAAGATGCACGAGATTCCATCAAGTCTACTGTTGAGTCGGTGTTCAAAAAAAGTTAGGTAAAGCTATCTCCGGTTTTTGTTTACAGCGATTTTCAGAATAGACCACAGTTTTGGAGTAGGGGCAGGTTTTCATCTAGATATCTGGGTAGATCCAATATTATCTAAAACCTGCCCTTATACCATTTCACGAAATTCCTGATACAAATAACGGGTTTCTCATTCTTTCCCCCTGCTCCCTGCTAAGACTGCTTACCTATTTGTATCAATTTTAAAGTGAAACAGTATTACACGAGTGCTGTAGTATATCAATGTGAAAACTGCTATAAGTCCTAAAAATCGACTTGGTGTAAATCCTCTGTAGAGACGCAAAATTTTGCGTCTCTTAGTTATATATGTGTAGGGTAGGCAGTGACAAAGTGTAAATTTACGCTTTCTATTCGAGATGCCATGAGGCACTGCCCACCAAAGTAGATAATAGAAAATCTCAAGATGTAATACCAATTCTCTAAAATAAGGCAACAGATACAGTGGCTATGGGCGCTCGCCTTTATGGGTTCTGTGTAGGGTATATCAGGAGTTAGAATGATTGTGTGGTGTTGCTTAAATAATTAACGAAGCGATTAGCAAAATGCAAACTTTAAAAGCTATCTACGAAAATGGTGTATTTCGCCCTCTGGAAAAACCTGAATTGGCTGAAGGACAATCTGTCCAACTAATAGTTGACACTACTAATCCTCTTACTCCTCAAGAAATGCTACAACTAGCAGCTGAGGTGTATGAGGGATTATCAGAGACGGATGTTGACCAAATTGAAGAAATTGCCTTAAAGCGAGACTATTTTTTTACGAATAGAAGTGAAGCATGAATCAAGAACAAGTTCTTTTAGATACTGATATACTGTCAGCAATCATGCGTTAACATCCGGTTGTCATTCCTCAAGCTGAAGCATATTTAGCTCAATACAACAGGTTTACATTTTCTATTATTACTCGTTACGAAATTCTCCGAGGGCTAAAAGCTAAAGGGGCTAACAAACAACTTCAAGCGTTTGAACATTTTTGTACCAACAACATTATTACTCCTTTGACTGACGAGATAATCGTCCAAGCATCTGATATTTATGCGGAACTCCGAAAAAAAGGAATTACCATTGGGGATGCTGATATTTTAATCGCTGCTTCAGCAATTGTTAATCACATAGCTGTTATTACTAATAATCAATCCCATTTTTGTCATATTTCTGGACTGACTATATATAACTGGTTAGTTTAACGGTAGTGGTAAATATGTAGTGAAAACTGATATTTCTACAAGCTTATTCCTCTAACCAACGGAAGATCTGCTCAACAGTAAGGCTGAAGGATTCGGCAAAGGCTGGGACAGGGATGCGATCGCTCGGTTCTTCAAACACTGCAATGGTGCGATTCGCAAAATAAACAAACACCAGTTCTTCTTCTGGATCAATTAACCATCCCATCTGGGTGCCGTGAGCAAGACAGTGGAGAATATTGCGGATGACTTTGGTTTGGCTTTGCTCGGGGGAGAGGATTTCGACCGTCCAGTCGGGTGGAATCAGGAAGGTGTTAGATACCTTGCCGTCGTCATCGCGAGGACTGCGCTCCCAGGTAAAGACTGTGACATCCGGGACGACGGATCGACCACCAAAGGTGCAGCGCAGTTCAGTATAGGCGCGAGCGATGCGCTGAGGTTTGAGTGCAAGGTTGACTCCGGCACCGAGATCAAGCTGAACTGTACTGTGTTTTCCTTGAGGCATCGGCTTCTGGATAATTTGACCGTCAATGAATTCGCTAGCAGGTTTGGTTTCCGGCAGCTTCAGGAATTCATCCAGGGCGAGGGGTTTGGTGGGGATTTGAACCATTGCCGTATGTTCATGAATTGTGAGTATTGTACCGTTCTGAAATAGGGGATGTCTTCAATTGGTATCCGCCAAAGTATTTCCAAATTTCCTCTAAGAGCTTCTTCTTCTCATCAGGAATCTGTAACAAGATTTCTTTACTAGGTATAGGTAATTGATTAGCTTCAAACTCGCTGTAAAATTTGTAAGCGGGAGGACACACAGGACCATATCGCCATGCTTGGATTTCTTCATCAAACAATGGCTCATCGTACAATGCCAAATGCAGGCACTGCGTGTAATACAGAAGCTTTTAAACCTTCATGTTGGTCATTTCAGCTTCTATACCGTCCTCATAAGCTTTCACAATGAAGTAGCGAGCTACGTTAAGACTATCCATCATAGCAACAGATAAAGCAGACCAAAGGTGATTTTTTAATAAAAGCAAATTTCAAGGCAAACACATACATATTATAATTAAACTCTTTTGTGAACTTCGCCCATCACCGCTCAATCGACCCTCTTCATCCCAAACGTTCAGCTACAATCAAACTATTCACCGATTGATTCACGCTTATCTGGCATGACTAATCCTCTACCACCGAAACTCAAAAGTCTTCCAGCGAGCCTTCCTACTGAGGGTGCCGTTCGGATTGAATTGTCAGAAGGCATCCCGATCTTTCGGGCATCTAGCGCTGTTCAAAATCGCATTGAAGAATTATTGGAAAAACAGCAGGATGCCTTACTGAGTGCAGAGGAAGAACAAGAACTCGATAGCTATGAGGAAATTGATGACTACCTGAGCTTTGTCAATCGGACTATTCGTAATCTATCTCTTACCCAAATTTAGCAAACATCGTAGTTGTGTCTTCAAAGTGGCAAGATTCCAGCAATCCGTTCAAGAGCAGGTGCGTCAACGTGCCAACTACCTGTGTGAGTACTGCCATGCATCTGAACTATGGCAATACGTATGCTTTACAGTAGATCACGTTGTACCATTGTCGCTAGGTGGAACAGATAAATTGGAGAATCTAGCGTTGGCTTGCTTTCACTGCAATCGCAAGAAGACAAATCGACTCACGGCAACCGATCCACAATCAAACGAAGAAGTCCCGTTGTTTAATCCTCGACAACATCTTTGGAATGACCATTTCATTTGGTCTGCGGATGGACAGTTGATTATCGGTTTGACACTGATCGGACGAGCAACCATCAGTGCATTAGTCTTAAATCGAGAACGGGTCATCAATATTCGTACGGCAGATCGGGCAATTGGTCGGCATCCACCAGTAGAGGATTCAATTCAACAATCATTGTAAACTCCTTTTCTCCTACTGACTATGATTGTTTTCATTGAAAATTGATTACCAATTGCGCTCTCTTAGTTGTTCCTCTGCTTCCTCACGTTCAATATTATTTTGTAGTGAGTTCTTTAGCTTGTTAGCGAAATTGCGAACTCGAAAACTCTCATCATTTAGCCAAGGCAAAACTTCTTCTCTACGCTGCTTGTAAAAATTAGACATTGGACCCACAACTACACTTGGAGTAGAACGAATAGCAGCATGAATTGAAGATAGCACTTCTTCGTCTTGAGTCCGAAGAATAATCTCTCGACTTAAGTTATAAAAGTTTTGTCCGAAGTTAAACTTACGCAATATCCTAGCTACTGCTCTTATCTTTGCCACATCTCCAGAATTAACCCACTCCATTAAAACAATATAAAGTTCACCTTCCAAATTGAGGGCAACTCCTCGTAATAAATCTGGAGCTTCATACTGAATTATAACATCATCCTGTAACATCCAATCCCTAATATTGCGAAGAATTTCCGGGTACTCTTGTTTGGATTTGATATCATCAAATATGTGGGAAAAAGGTTTGGGGAACGATTCGTAGTAGTCTTTGGTTGAATGTCCACTAAATTTAACTTTAATGCGACTTTTAATAAAATCTATTACTTGCATAGGAGCAATATTAAGAAGGCGCTTCAAGCATTCTTCAGCATTATATTTCAGATAGGAAAGCCTATTAAAGTTTTGGATAATTTCTAGCAAATCCTGCAAATTATCAAATTTAACAGCATAATCGTTGTTACCGATTTGCCAAGATACTACCTCGGCAACCTGATGCAAAATATTCTCATTACCACGAGCAGCTAAGGTCTTTAATAGTTCCACAGCTAAGTCAGACTGATTGGGTGCAAGCTGCTGTATACTCCAAAAAAGTGCTGGATCTACCACTGAAGATTGCTTCGCTACCAGTTGGCGTAAAATATGCCATTCTTCCTCTAGCTGAGGTTGACTCCAATCAATGAAGCGGTAACTAATTGCGATCGCAACCCAAAGAACCGGATCATCTTGTTCTATCCATGACCTGACGTAACTTCTGGCTACTTCTTGATTGCATGAACGCATCCCTGCTAGAATAAAGCCGAGATGCTGCTTAAGGAATAGGTTTTTATCTAGTACCTGTTGTACTAACTGTTCAGCAAGGTTAAAGTGCGTTTGTGCAAATATCCTCAGCAGGTCATTGAAACCAAAAGTCTCTTTTTTACATGCACTAAACGCTTGGTTGGCTATAACCTCTAGTTCCTGGATAGCCCTTTCTAAGTTTGAAGTTGAGAGGACTTCAACATATTCATTGATCCTTTGTTGCTTTTGCTGTTCTACTTTTTGCCAATCAATATCAACTTGTTGCCAATCAAATTGATTGTCTTCGTTTTCCCAATTAAATTGATTGCCTTCGTCTTCCCATCTGTAACTACCAACTAGAAGACGGTAAAGCTGATAACCACTGTGACTCCGTAACTGCTGCTGTAGGCAATCTAACTCGTCTGCCTGATAATCGTGAAAGTTCTTAATATGGCTTAACCATTCAGATACTCGGTCTAAAATAGGAAACTCCGCAGTAGAAACTGTAACTTGAGAAAAGAAGCGAGCTATTTTTGCACAATCAGACCGCATCTGCTCTAAGATTTGAGTAGAAACCCCATCTCTTGTTCTTAAATAAGGAGTAGCACCGCTCAACGTTTGAACAATTTGTAGTCGAGTAGGTAAATCTTGTGCCTGTTGATATGCGGCGTATAAAATATTTAAGGAGCGTTCACGGATATGCTTTGACGGTTCAACTATCTCCAAATCCCCTTGATGAATAACAATGGTGAATGGCTGGGTTGGATTAGTTTTAACACTATGAAAATTCATTTTTAGTAAGTATTGAATTAAAACGAGACTTAATGGCAGATTTTTTATAAAGTCTTGCTTTAACCAGTTGGAAATAATGCCTAGTAATAGGAGTTGTATTTGGTATGATTTGTGCACTTTAAATTCGGCAATCTCAATTAGTGCTTTTCTGGCTTTGTCACGAACCTGCCAATATTCCTTGCTCTCGGGTTGGTATAGAGTAATTTTATGAAGGTAATCAATGGAATTGCTTAATCCATCTTGATATATAGTACGTTGTAAAACTTCAACAGCACTACTCAAAACCATTTCATAACTAATATTATAGATTCCCCAAAGTTTGTCATGAATAGTTTCTGGAGGTGGTTCAGGGGCATCAACGATAGAAGCGACGATCGATATTATGTCGTCGGCTCTAAAGTATGCTACGTCACGCAGGGAGTTTAAAAGGTTGAATCGGAAGATACGTTCACAGTTGCCAACCTGAGACGGGTTAGCACAAGTGTAAAAGATTTTAGCCAGTGGCGCAGTTGACCAAACATATCCCGTATTATATCTTTACTAGCTAAGCAATACCTTATCTTCAGTTCTTTTGAGATGATTCTGACTGGTAATAATCATCTCCGATCCTAAAGCCACTGGCTTGACCAAAGTTAAAGTTCTTTTCTCCATGCTGCCGCACATTTTGGGTAATCTGAGTTTCACCTTTTGGAGCAAGCTTTTGGTTAGACTCACTGGATATAGTATTAGCGTCAGGCTCAATTTCCCCACCCTGACGCTTAAACAAATACCCATCTCGCACGCGCATAAAAATGACAGGTGTGGCAAAATCACGTTTTCGATACTGTGTTTCAAGGGCGATTGTACGCCGAGCATTTTGCGCTGCAATATCCACTGGTGCGTCCTGAGCTAACCGTTGGTAGAATTCGTAAGCAAATTGGCAAGCTGTAATATTATATACTTCATACTGCATCGCTACAACTACTGGGACATTCTGCTGCACAATCTTAGAGGCAACACCAACAAAAGCCTGAGATGCAGAAAGCATTCCACCTTCACAGGCTTGCAGTAATACAATTCCTGGGCGATGACGATTAAATAGTCCACTAAAGAAACCAGCGTCTACCCAGGATGCTGTATTTAGGACTTTTTTCACCAAGGCAATTTGACCCACATCCTCTCCGTCATCATCCTGCAAACGACCATGTCCGATGAAATGGAAAATATGGGGTTGTTTTTCTAGCAAAGCATCTATGGCGTTAGGAGTAGCTGGATTCACAACGGGCAAAAGCTCAACACACTCCGAATGGTTATTTGCTAGCTCTTCTAAAACTGCCTGCACTGTCTCATATTCGACTGTTCCCAAATCCTTAGGTGCAGCGATCACCAATGCAATCCTTAACTTTTCAGCTTGCTCTAGCTGAATTGGTGAGGCTGGATGCCATTGAGCACGGCGGCGGGAAAAGACCAAGTTAGGATCTGTGCCCATCCAAATTTCACCCAAGTTTGCCATAGCAGGTAAGCACATAAATTCCCAAGGCAAAGCGGCAATTTCTGGCATCCCTTGCTCATCAATGTCTAGCTCAACCCGCAGCAGCTGCCTTTCCTGTTGCACAACCTGGAAATGAAAATTTACAAAGTCCTGACGAAGCGTGTTATCAAATAGAGCATCAAATAGCGCTTCCCCAAAGACACGTGCCTGCTTAGAGTTTTTGAGTTCAGCACTTAAGGCTATTTGGACAAGGGAGTTGATTTCCTCCGATTTTTCCTTATAGCGAAAAATACCGAAAGGCTCGCCTAAAAGTTTGTCTTGAGCATTCAACTTCTCTACCTGCACATGCTCATCATTAGCGACACGGATGCGGTAAGTATAGTAAGTTTTATCCATATAATTAGACCCTATTCAACCTGAGTGTGATAGTCTGCTGTTTTTAAGCAAATTCGGCTTATTTAGGAAGAGTTAAGGTCCAAAACTCGGCATCGCCACGGGCGAATTGGCTTCCTGCATCATCTCCTTGCCCCAATAATCTCTGAAACCTTTCTGATAGTGCAGCTGCCACATCCTCTAAAGCAGCCGTTAACCAGTTCATCTTCGGCTCAGCCCACACCGTACCCCGCAAGGTAATAGAATCAGTTCCTTTGGGCACCTTAAAGACGATGGCAAATTTCGCCGTCCCGATTCTCTGTAAATTTTCGTCTTCAATACGCCAGTAGCACAAAGAGCTACCTTCACCATTACTGATAATTTCAGAATAACCTAGTTCATATCTATAAGCTGGAACCGCAAGGAATGCCTTGAAATTATCTTTAGTTGCCACACTCGCTTTGAGATTATCTGGAATCGATGGCAACAATTGAGCTAACTGAGAGCTATCCACTCCTATACTCCAATCTAGGTTGCCGTTCAACCCCACATCTGTGCCAACACCAAAGCTCATAACTGAGCGCCATTGAGAGGTTGGAAATAGGCTTTGAATAATTGGCTCTTTGCTCCCTTTCGGTCCAAAATCAAGCTCACAGGTTAATCGCCAAAACTCAGCACCCCGTTCGGGACGCAAATCAACGGAGATAGTCATGTAATAAAAGTCGAACTGCTCTTGCATCTGTTGCTTGTAAATGTCAAGCAGTTCGGTACCACTATTTTTAAATGTCCCATCTGTTAGCCGGATTAACTTGTCCTTTGGGTTACCAAAGTTGACCTTTGTTCTAAAAAGACTATTAACAGCTTCCGCCCCCATACCAAGTTTTGTCCCACCAGCGAGAGTCCCCTCCCACTTTTGAACTTCTTGTAGCAGATCGGATAATAAAGCGTCTGCCTCCTTTGGGTTTGGGGGGGTTAGTTCATCAGTCATCTGGAGCATCTCCTTTTCAACTTACTGTTTTGATGGATGCAGTATCTGAGAATACAACCATAATCTACAAAGGTACGCACCACAATTCCGAAATTTATCCGCGAGGATAAATTTTAATTTTATGTTTACAAAGATATTTTGCTGCTGGGTAAAGGTCAGTAATAACGATGTGATACATTTGTAATTATACACTCAAAAAAGTAAATCTGCTCACTAAGATTAGTGCCATATATTACAATTGACTGCTGGCAGCTACCCGGAGGAAGTCTTGAACAAAGCCAGTAAAGTAGAAACTATTCTGAATGCATGGTTAGAATTCATTGATTTGGTAGATTTGAACAATGCTAAAGTTCCTAGAAATACAGCAGTACTGAGCGGTGTGAATCTAGTTGGTAACTACGTACAAATTAATAGGAGTAATTTTTATGACTTAAATTTTGAAACCTATGAAGGCTAGATGAATCAAGTACCTATGCCTCCTTCATACGAGATTGAGATAAAACCTAAGTGAAGCGCAATGGCGTTCATTGATCATGACACTCAAAGAGTTAGAACCACAACTGAAGAGCCCTAACCCCAAACGAAAAAGCCCAAGCAATTCAATTACTCATGATAATCGGCTGGGGAAGGAGAATAAATGAATAGCCCGGATGAGTTAGTTTTGATACTTGACCGCATCATCAACGGTAGTCTGGATGAAAAAGATATTTCTATACTTAGACAATGGCTCAGTTCGCACAATACTCAGAATGTAGTGCAGTTGGGGAAGTACAACGTTAATATAGGTGAAGGAAAGGAAATACACATTGGCGATCGCATCTATCAGGGTATCGATGCCGAATTTATCAAAACGGCTATCCGAGAAGTATGGCAAGAGCAGGGCATTGGGGAAAAATTACTTCAGAAAAATGACCAAATCTCTCTTCCTTCTAGTTTTTCTCCTCAAACTACAAATGAGAAGTTTGCGCCCACAAATTATCTACAACAGCAACTAATTCCACCAGCACCGCCAACGCTTACTACTTTCGAGTTTGAAGTGGTGACTGTAGATGCTCAAGGCAGAGAAACTAAGCGTTCCTGTAAACAAGCTGAGTATTTTACAGAAAATCTGGGCGATGACGTTGTACTGTCTATGATTTCCATCCCAGATGGTAAATTTCAAATGGGAGCGCCCAAAGATGAAGAAGCATCCCTTGAAGATGAACGTCCTCAACATCTAGTTACTATAAAACCCTTCTTTCTAGGTAAGTATCCCATTACTCAGGCGCAGTGGAGAGCGATCGCCACTTTGCCAAAAATCAAATACGATCTCAAGCCTGATCCATCTTATTTTAAAGGAGATAACTTACCTGTAGAGTCGGTTTCCTGGCATGATGCACAAGAGTTTTGTGCGCGACTCTTAAGAAAAACAGGAAGAACGTATCGCTTACCCAGTGAAGCTGAATGGGAATATGCTTGTCGTGCCAGAACAATAACACCATTCCATTTTGGTGAAACAATCACGACAAGTTTGGCTAACTATTGTGGACAAGATCAAAAAATCAATCGTCGTTTGTACAAAGGGACTTACGGTAATGAGCCTAATGGAGTTGATCGCCAACAGACTACTGAAGTTGATAGTTTTCCAGCTAATGCCTTTGGACTATGCGATATGCACGGTAATGTATGGGAATGGTGTGCTGACAATCAACACCAAAACTATCAAGGCGCACCATCAGATGGTAGTACATGGGTAAATGGAGAAAACTCTGAATCTCGAATCTTGCGAGGTGGTTCTTGGAATTCCCCTCCCCAGGTTTGCCGTTCTGCGTTTCGTTCCCTTGATAACCCAAGCAACAGAAATTACCAAATTGGGTTTCGAGTTGTTTGCTCTTTTATATAGACGCCACAATTGTTTTGTTTATTTCGTTCTAAAAAATGAGCAAATTATTTGAGAGTTTGCAAAAAATCAAGACGAAACCAGGTATGTATATTGGACGAGCTTCTGTCAGCGAATTGTTCCATTTTTTAGTTGGATTCAAAACAGCTTTGAGAGAATTGGGGGTTGAAGCTACAAAGGAAGAAATAGATTTTTATCGGGAGTTTCAGCCTTGGGTACAAAAAAATATCATGTGTCCACTTCTAATTCTTGGGCAAAGATAATTATGCTTCATTGTGGAAGCGAACAAGAGGGTTTTAATGCTTTCTACAGGTTGTTAGATGAGTTTCAAAACAGAAATAAAAGTTTAGATAGGGGTACGTACTAATATGATGTCCGTCAAATCACCCATAATAAAAGAACCCCACCCAACC
>JAQYWN010000967.1 GCA_029379265.1 Rhizonema sp. NSF051 | reverse complement strand
TTCTAAAATTGTGTAAGTATATTTTAGTAGGGGTGTTGTTAATTGGTGGAGCGATCGCCTCTAGCGGGGGGTATGCCTTTGCACAAAGCTGGTGTCTGGAAGGACAGTCATGTGCTCCCCCAATAATTCTTCGTCACCCGCAACCTGGGGATCGTGGTATTCCTCAAGGAGTATTGGAGGATCTGCAACAGAGTAATCCACAAGCAATACGGCATCTACAGCAAGAAGATGCACAGGCATTAGAAAAGCTGGCGCAGTTTGATCGACAAACAGTAAATAGGCTGGAACAACTGGTCCCAAACTCAACACAAAGACTACAAATGTCTCCTCCATAAGTAATATATGGGCTACCCAATTAACCTGCAATTGGAAATTAGTTGTAGTAAATACGGTACACATCCTGTAGTCTGCTTTTTGTTGCTCCTAACCCAATAGGGTTCAGTTCAGATAATTGTAGAGACGCGATCATCCGAAGTCTTTGCAAAGCCTCGATTTTTCACTGTTCAGCTTTAACTGAACCTTATTGCAATTAACCAGCAAGTAATAGTATCTTTACAAAGGGTGCTGGTTTTTAGTAAAATGCAGATTCTGATATGTCTCAAAGCTGGAAAAGTTATTCAGGGCAACTAGGGCTAGCGAGTTGTTTAGCAATTGGTGCGGCACTCTCCTTTGGTGCTGTAGATTGTGTTTTTGCCCAAATGGTACAATACAAATTAACACACCGGAAATCAACCCAAGTCGCGGGTTAATTTCTTTACCAGCACAGAGAGTCGATGCTTCAAGGCAAATTACGCGAGGCTGCACTGCTCTTGATGGAAAAAACGAGAATACTTTCGTGCTTACCAGACGTGGTGGCTTACCTCCTAATCCTAATGAACCACTTACCAGTGATGTTGTATGGTCAGATACTCGACTTCCAGCTAGAATACATCGGCAATATCGCTCAAAGAAACAGAATCAACCACATTTAAAACAAAAAACAGTGGAAATTGTCCCTGCAACTGGCTGGGTGTTAAACGGTAAGGGCGAAGTTCTTCTCATCTCAAATGTGCCTAATAATACATATAGTCGTTCTGAGTATACTCCTGCTACCTGCAAATGAACGACTAAGGTACGGCAAATTTCTCTGTGATTAACAGCTTACACGTTGGGTGTGGGTCCGTGACTCAATCAGCACTAAGACACAGAGGTCTTATGCTTATTTTTCCTTCAAAATCAGGCTAACTTGCACTAATCAGTCAGTATTACCGAAAAACGTCTCAGACTTTTACGCGATTGTTTATTTGAAAGACTATGTGTACGTCGCTGAATATTCTGAAGTCGGAACTGCTAGCTAGGCAGAGACTATCAAAGGAGTGATCGCTCATCTTAAAGAAGCAACAGAACTATATTTAAAAGAATTTCCTCTACCTAAAACTTCCCCCATTTCCTGATTTCAAAAGACATTTATCAATAACCTAAGAGACAAGTATAACCTTGTCAGAAATCAGCAGACTGAAATTTTCCGCCTTGGTGATCGCGCTCAATCCGCCGAGAATTACTTGACAGGAAAATCTCAGTACAAACCCAATCAGTGTTGCTGAATTCAGAAATTATGTAAAGAAAAATGAATTACTCTCTGTTGGATGCGTAATCCCTCAATTAACTTGTGGATAATTCCATAGAAACTAAAAGCCCTAGTCAACATATATACACCAACAGCAGTAAAACGATTGAAGGGGAACCAGATGAAAAGGACTATAGAATCGTGGAAGTATGGTTTAGCAGGCGCTTTGGTAATTAGTGGAGCGATCGCCTTCAGTGGGGGATACGCTTCGGCTAACACGAACAAAATAAATACGCACAGTCGACAGCCCGATCAGTCCGGCGAGCCGCCCAATCAGACCAGTCCACTCAACCTATTACAGTTAAAATCTTTAACATCAGACATGCCTGTGAGCAATATATATGTACGCATTAAAGATACAGGCAACCGCTCAAACACGTACACTATGAATCCTGGGAATCCAGTTCCACTAAATCTCAGTAGCTGTTTTAATAACACTATCACCGTTCAACTTCTTAAGCAGATGAATTCTAAAACATCTCGAATTATAGGTGAGAAAACGATTACAATCAGTCAATCTCCACATCCCTTAGTATTTCAAGGCACAGACAACGGTGCAAACTACATGATGAACTACGAAATTGTACCATTGAGAGATAACCGTTGTAGCAGTAGTAACATTTAAGGTCAGCAGCGTCATGAGACAGTATATTCTCGGTTTCTGGATTGTTTGCGGAATTAGTTTTTACTGCCTAACTACGACAAAACCTACTCAAGCCCAACAGACTCAAATCGTCCCGGATACAACCCTACCGAACAATTCTCGCGTCCGATTAGAAGGGAACACCAGAATTATTATCGAAGGTGGAACCAAAGCAGGTAGCAACCTATTCCACAGCTTTCAAGAGTTTTCTGTACTCACTGGTTCCACAGCTTTGTTCAATAATCCTGCGGATATTCAAAACATCATTAGTCGGGTAACCGGTGGGTCAGTTTCTAACAATGTTGACACTAACACCCTTAAGCTTACTGATGGCGGACAACTTGTTGCTAGTGCCTTTAAAAATGGAACAGCAGGTAATATCACCGTCAATGCCACTAACGTTCAAATATCTGACAGCAATTCTACCTACCAGATGCGGGTTGACCGATTTGGTGAGAGCTTAATTGATAATGATAAGTAGAACGAGGTGAAAAAACCAAAGTATGTAAAGATAAGTAAATACGTATAA
>JAQYWN010000966.1 GCA_029379265.1 Rhizonema sp. NSF051 | reverse complement strand
GTCAGATAAAAGGAATTGATCCTTTTAGTGGTAATCAATTTCTTGAAATACCAGATGAAATCATAAAAAAAGCAATTCCTGTAATTTTACGTCCTGGGGAGTTTGTGTTATTTACTGATAATCTTGTACATCGTTCAGTGCGTAATAATAGTGGAAAAATCAGACTTTCTTTAACGCTGCGGTTGACTCAGCCAGGGGTAAAAGTTTTACCCGGTTACACTTCTAATTATCAGAAACCTGTGATTTTAAGTAGGTGAACGAAATCAAGCAGAAGCGATTGCCCTAGCGCGTAAACTTGGTGCAGCGGAAGTTCTTGATGCTAGGGACGAGGAATAAAGCTGAAATGCCTGAAAAGCTACACAAAGCGATCGCTCAGATGCAACTTATTTCATTTTTCATTCTGCTACGCGAAAAAGAGTGCAAACTAGCAGTACCCACCTTGCCGTTCACTATTTTATCAGATGGGGTGGTGATACAGGTGATGAGGTCATTGGATGATTTATTTAAAAAACCTGATCGCACATTATTTTAAAAGTCATCCATGACAATACTCACATTTCTCTACTTACTGTAGTCACATACAAGTTAGTAAAATTTTAACTACCTACTTAGAATTTTGAGTCATAAGATAGTAAGTGTTAAGAGCAAAACAAAACAATCTCTACAAGGAAAATTACGTATGAAAAGAATTATTGCAGGTGCGATCATTGCTATACCTTTAATGACGACTTTTGCCACAAAAGCATCAGCATCAGAGGTGATTGTACATCCTGGTTTTCATTCAGTTGCATCCAAACCCGAATTCATTGCGCGAGCTAAGCGTCGTGTATACGTTCCCGGACATTGGGTGAATGTAAATCACCATCGGACGTATGTCAAAGCACATTACGAATACAGGTATTAAGTTTGTAGTTGCGCTACTCTGCGAGAAGCCGCTGACGCTCGTTCCGACGCTCCTGACGCTCGTTCGCATGATTGCGTCTCCCCGAGTGAGAAGACTCGCTAACGCTTCGCTAACGTCGCTAACGCTTCGCTAACGCTACCGCGTCTACAGCGCTCTCTTACTAGACATGAAGTGACAATCAATGATGGAGCCAACATCACCCATTATAAATGCGTGGTGTTGGCTCAAAGTTGACGGTGTGTTGAAATCCTTGGTAGGAGCGAATGACCATTCGCCCCTACTCAATGGCACAACTAAGAGCTTCTCTTTCATTTACAAGTGATTAAACAGACATGATATCAGTTGGCAATTATTGAAGCATTACTTGCCAGGAGCGAAAATCAGTCACTATCTCTCGCATCATACTGTATTCAGTTAAAAATTTCAATATTAGGACTTACGCAATTCCCTCTATAAACTCCAATACCAGTGCAGTTCGTCAAAGAAAATTTCTGACTCCTTACACTCAGCCGGGAATTTCTGACGAATCAATGGACTGTTCCTCGCAATGATTCAGCATCTATAGGTTTCATTAGGTAAATCTGCAATAGATGACCTATTGTTGAGAGTATCAGGGGTAATTTTTGGCAAAACTTGAAAATTCGAGGGCGGTGACTCTTTTCAATCTCCGCGCTTCTAATGTTATTGTCTGAACACTGCTCTAACCGATAGAAGAACTTGGGATGATTTGCATTTAAAATCAGGGGAAATGCTCTGGCAGCAGTTTTGTTTGTCTCCTGAATGACTTTAGTATTGTACTCGCGCGGATCTAAGCCAATCGATTGATAAAACGTTGCCCGTTCAAATACAGTGAGAGTGTGGGTAGCAAACACCGCTAGGAGAAAGAAACGTACCCACAAACGCGCTTTCCAGTTGTTCCACATTTGGGGTTGCGATCGCAGGAGTGCTTTGAAGAAGTCTCCATGTCGATTCTCATCCTGACACCAACTTTCAAAGTAGCGGAATAAAGGATAAATTTGGTGTTGTGGATTTGACTCTAGGTGACGATACATGATAATATAGCGCCAGTAGCCAATTTTCTCTGACAGGTAGACCGCGTAAATAATCCACTCAGGCGGAAAGAAAGTATAGGTACGGTTTTTAGTGAGAGATCCCAAATCCAGAGAGAGATTAAAATCTGCCATTGCTTTATTTAAAAAACCAGCATGGCGTGCTTCGTCTCGTGCCATATATTGAAAAGCTTCGGCTAAAATCGGGTTTTGGTTTTTGAGTCGTCGCGATAATTCCTTGAACAGCAGAAACCCAGAAAACTCCGAGGTGCAGGATCGTTCCAGAAAGTCAATGAAACTGAGGCGCGTTTCGCCATCAATACTATCCCAACACTCTTCAAATGAGCGATCACGTACAAAGTGATGGCGATTATAATCAGCTCTGAGTTCTTCTACAATTGCTTGCAACTCAGGATTTTGGGCTGAAACATCCGTCTGCGCCATTGCCTCAAAATCTGTGGTGTAAAACCGGGGTGTCAACAATGTTTCCTGTACTGGTGCCTTCACACCAGAAGGTAACTCAGTCTCTGAGGTTTGAACTGACTTCACCATGAGAATCCAACTATCGATTTATCTTTTTAAAGCTATATAAGCACAAAGTTCCTTCAAGATCCATCTTTAGTTAAAATATTTAAAACAATGAGCGAAATTCACTTGTCAAGTAGCCGCTTCCTCACTGTTTCCAAGTCGTCTATTAACCGTAAAAGCACGGTAACGGTCGTAAAATTCCTACCTACACTCCAACATTTAGTCCATGAATGTGAAATCTGCTGGAAGCGAGCTTTTAAACTTCAACTGAGTACTGATATACGGTTTAAAAAAGCAAATTAATTTATAG
>JAQYWN010000965.1 GCA_029379265.1 Rhizonema sp. NSF051 | reverse complement strand
ATTAAAGATTATTCACATTAATCGTAACTGTGAAAACTGCGGTCAAAAAATAACTTGATAAATTTATCACTTAGTTCTATCGTAATTTACATAGTGTGAATTTAAACTATTAACAATTGTGGTAGAAACGAATAACTCTGCTAGCAGATCTGTTACACAAAAAGATGATTATCCTGGACGTGCCTACTATATCCGGCACGGTGAAAGCACCAGCAACGAACGTAACATTTTTGCCGGAGTGCTCGATGTTGACCTTACGGCATTTGGTAGATTGCAGGCACGCCGTGCAGGCATTGACATTAAGAAAAAAGGTGTCAAGTTTGATGCTGTATATGTCTCTCATATGAGACGGGCGCGGCAAACGTGTGAAATCGCCCTTGCTGAAAGTCAGGCGCTGAAGTCGCCCGATATTCCTGTTGAGATCGACCATCGGATTAGCGAGAAATCGTTTGGCATTTTTGCCGGTCGTAACCTAAATCTCCTTCGTCTTGCCCTTGGCTACGAAGGCTTCGAGGAAATGTTACACTCTCATAACGAAGCACCTCCAGCTGGCGAGAAGATTTCACAAGTTTACGGACGTGCTGCTTCTTTTTATGAGGAGCGGGTTGTACCGCACTTAAAAAGGGGTGAAACTGTTCTAGTAGTCTGCCACCAATATGTATTGGAGCCTTTAGCACTTTATTTGAGTGATTTACCACCTACTGCTTATAAGCACTTAAAACTCCCCAACGGCAAAGCTCTCAGTGGTGAGGAGCTAGTCAAGTTTCGCAACAAGGAATCAGGCGGTGCAGCTTCAATGCGTAAACAGATCAACGATCTGTCAATTATGTGGGCAATTTTGATCTATGCTGCTGCTTTCTTACTGGGAAGCTTGGTAAAGGCACTTAGCGCCTCCTCTATTGGAATTCCGTCAGAGCTATTTCGAGGGATAATCGTTGCCTGTCTTGCAGCTTCAACGTTTTATACTTACCTGGACATTGACTTTGCAGCGAGTAAACGCAAAGTAACTTCAACTGTCAAGTATATAGTCTACGCCTGGATGTTGGTCAGATGGGTAGTTGGGCTACTTTTAATATTTTCTGGAATCTTGTATCAAGGTCCCGGCGATTTGTACAAAGTTATGTGGGTGCTTTTTTGGATGGTACCACCCGCCCTTACTTCCCCAGTTTTATCGGTACTCTGGGGCGGTAATCTTTATCCGTCGGCTATCTTATCAAGGATGTTATCAATTATTGCTCCAGTTGCATTGATTGTTACATTTGGCTTGGCAAAACAATTACCAATTAACAGTTCAAGCCTGATATTTTTCGGTGTCATTCTAATTGTTGGTTTGGCAATACCGGGAGCGATCGCCCAGTTTTGGCGTGACAAATCTCCTGTTGAATCAAACCACCACAGTAAGAACTGGAAATTTATTGGAGTGCTTGCTGTCGCATTAATGGCTTTGGCAACTGGGTTTCAGTTTACTCCATCAACATTCCTCAGCGACATATTTTCCTCAACGGATGCGAACCGCTCGCTAGCCTGTCTGCAACAACTGGCAGTGGCAACATTAGTCTTTATCTTAATACGCGTAGGAGCCGTATTAACTTCGGTCTTTTCAAAAGGCTTGCTAAACAAAGCAGAAGCTCAGGATGCTTATATCCTGCTTGTTAATCCAAACTTTTTTCTTTGGGCAGCTCTATTCCTCGGAGTTAGTGCGACTGCAAATCCGGAAGCCGTAAAATATGCAATTTTTTGGGCAGCACTGGGGTTCTTCTGCATACCATTCATCGAGCAGATATTGTTGATGAATTCATTTAGTAATGAATTGCTGCGAGAAACGCTGCGTTCTTCGAGGATGGCAACAGAAGATATTAGAAAACTTTTCCAGCAATTGGATACAGATGGAAGCGCTGCACTCGATAAAAATGAGATTATGGAGCTTTTGGGTCGAATAGAAGATATGACAACAGGCGAACGTAGCTCTGAAGATATCAGGAGGTACGTCACTGATTATCTTTTCACCACTCTTGACAGCGATAAAAATGGAACAGTCAGTATGGAAGAGTTAGAAGAGTATGTATCAACTTACGGGTTAGTTGCTAACCTTAACGTTATCTCTGCTGCTGCATCCCCAGTAGCAATATAATTTGTAAGGCAGGGCAAACACATCTTAATTACAGCAATTCTCAGGTAAAGTCTGCGGGAGAGAAGTTTCTCTCCCGCGAGCTTTACGTAAATCGACCACAGTCGTAGAGGCGTTCGCATGCACGGCGTTCCCGTACCCCTTCATTGTAAGCAAGCGTGACAAGTAGCGGAGACGCTACTGAGAAGGGTACGGCTGTTCGCCCTTACAAAGAGTGTGGTTTATAGAGAGTGAAAACGGCCCTTAAAACGAATTGAGCGCATCCTCGCTCTTGTCAGTTTATAGTGCAAATTTATACACATATTGTCCACCAATATGTGTATATGTGTATAAAATTGTACAAATAATATTGTTTCATTTAGCTCCTAAAGACAAATTTTTAGCCACCTTTCGCATTGACGCTAGAAATTTCTTGAAAAAAGCGATCTCTTCTCTATTTCTTCCCGATTACTCTCTAAAGTAAAAAATATCAAGCGAAGAGATTATATCAAAATCTTGAAGACTGTTAGATGGCACCTTAGTCAACGAACCAGTACTTCTAACTAATCTACATCTTGATGTTGCATTGCTCTGAAGGTAATTTATAATACAGCAAAAACAAGTACTTTACTAAGAAATTAAGATTTATGTACAGCTATAAGACTAATATGAGTAAATCCAAAAT
>JAQYWN010000964.1 GCA_029379265.1 Rhizonema sp. NSF051 | reverse complement strand
GTAAATAATTAATAATTTTAGCTCTCTTGAAAAACTTATGTCGGAAGAGTTGTCAGCTATTGTGCAGGAATTAAAAAACTCAGATCCAGAGATACGTGAGAATGCGTTGGACAAAATAGGTACACTTAAGCCAAGTAATGCCCTAGATATTATTCTTCCTTTTTTATCAGATGCAGACCCTGAAGTACGTGGCACCGCAGCTTCTAACTTAGGAGAAGTTAGTGATAGCCGTGCTGTACCATACCTCATTAATGTAGCAAGAGTTGATTCTCACCAAAAAGTTCGTGCAGATGCTTTATTAGCGCTGGCTGAGTATCGAAGTTCTGAAATACTTGATTGTTTAGTCGATGAAGTATACCGAGAAAAACGTTCGAGACGACCTAGACAAGAAGTTGCAAGGCAACTGAAGTACTACAATACTGAGTCATCTGTGAATGCATTAATACTATTACTTCAAGATGAGGACGTTTACGTGAGAATTCCAGCAGTAGATTCGCTCAAAGAACTAAATTGTCCTAGATTACGCGAGATTTGGGAAAAGGCAATGAATGATGAAAGTTATTATGTGAGCGAGATAGCTAGAGAGGCGCTTGCTAATTTAGATTTGTTTGTTTCAACAAAACCTATGTAAAGTATTGAGAGAAATCAGCAAACTCTCGACAGCACAATGCAATCTGGAACATTACACTCTGTTTCTGCGTTTCAGTTCCAAAGCATGGAGGGTGTAGCAGACTAGCAGAAATCTTGGGAGACGAACTATGGAGAAGGCGACACCATTGAACTCAAAAGCATTAACCTCAATTTCCCCATTGAGCAAGTCTATCGCGGTTTAACCCTTGAACCAGGGAATGGGGAATAGAATAAAAGCATTACCCATTACCCATTCCCTTCTACCTATTGCCCAATATGCTAACCCTAGAAATAGCCATTCAAAAAATCCAACAACTCTCCCCCGAACAACAAAAAAAAGTGATCGAATTTGTAGAATTCCTAGAATTTCAAGCCGATCGCCAACAACAAGATAAACAACCCGAAACACCTCTCCAACAGGATCAAGACTTTTTCGCCTTAGCCGGAATTTGGGAAGGGAAAAACGTTACCCTAGACACTATCCGCAAAGACGCATGGGGTGAAGAGAATCAATGATTTTGTGTGATACCAATATCGTCATTGAATTCTATAAAAATAATACCGCCATCATTCAAGAATTACGTCTAATTAGCATTCATCAATTAGCCATTAGCGTAATCACTAGAGCCGAACTGTACTATGGCGCAATTAATAAAAACGAACTTAATCGTATTCTGCAACACTTAGATCTACTCCAAAATATCCCTATCGATCAGCCCATTTCAGAGAAATTTATTCAACTTATGGCGCAATATTCTCTAAGCCATAAACTCACAATTCCCGATGCCCTGATTGCTGCCACCGCCTTAATTCATAACATTAGCCTCTATACCTTAAACCTTAAAGATTTTCGCTTCATCCAAGGCTTAAACATTTATAATCCCACCCATTCCCTATGATCAGAACCGATACCGAACTTGAACAAAAATTGATTGAACGTCTAACAAAATTAGGCTACGAACCCGTCACCCTTCGCAGAATGTGGTCAAAACTTGTTGGTAAGTGAGTGATCGCTTACTCCCGTAGCGCTGGAAGATTACCTATAATGTAGGAAGAAGTATTACAAGAAGTGACGAGGGTAGGATTGTGAATAAAGATTTAAGAAACCGAACATTTCAACTATGCGAAGCGCTGGCGCTCGAGGACTCGCTAACGCTAACGCCAACCAAACATAGACTTATAGTAAAAGCTCTACAACAAGACTTAAAAAATTATTTTATTGTAGAGGTCAGTTCACTAAACTAAATTATAAATGTGTTGTAGCGTATTTTGAATTTGTTTTGGTGTTTGAAGTTGGGAGTGGTTGAAATAATTTTCTAGTTTTTCTCTAATTTGTTGAAGATCAAGGTGGACTGGAAGATAACGAATATAGGCTTAATGTCTTGATAACCGTTCACGGGGGGAACGGTTACATTTCTTGCATATTTCGACTTAAAATTGATTCTAAAACTTCGTAGCATTTGCATAGATAAAATAGCGCTCTGTCACTTTGACCTCGGCTTGGAAACCGACTTGCGTCAGCTTGTTTTTGAGTTCATCAGGCTGATAAAAAATTTTCACAATCTGAAATTCTTGACCATCATTTAACTTACGGCTTTCATAGATGCTGCCGTCATCATTAAGGTTATGGTTATTAGCTGTGGATGTAGGTTCAAAGCGCGAGTCAATAATAAATACTTGTCCACCAACACGAACAGATTTATAGACTTTTGTCAAAAATGATTCAAGTAATTCTGGTGGTACATGAGATAACCAGAAGGAGAAAAATACTAAATCATATTCAGTGTCGGGTTCCCATGCAAATAAATCAATTTGGCGATATTCCACATTCGGTGAACCTAACTTGCTGCGACTAATTTCATTTGCTTCTTGGGAAGAGTCAATTGCAGTAATTTTCTTGCCAATATTTAAAACTTCCTGCGTCCAGATTCCCGTTCCACTAGCTAACTCTAAGATTTCCTCGGTTTGTCCAACTTTTTGTAAAGCTTGTTTGACAACATCAACTTCGTTGAACCAGCGCTGGTTACTGTCCTCACCGCGATCGTAACGACCAATGCGATAGAACCACTCATCATATTCGTTGGCTCTGGCGCGATAGTAGGCAATTTGTTCTTGAATAATTTGGTCTGTCATTGCCTGCTTCCTTGTCTGGTTGAATCAAAGTCCTAATAAAT
>JAQYWN010000963.1 GCA_029379265.1 Rhizonema sp. NSF051 | reverse complement strand
AATATCGTAGTAAGATGTAATATAGTTTTTGTTAACTATATATCTTGGCTGCTAAAGCGGTAAGGCGTAGGTTTCACAACTCTGTGCAATCTTAAAAAAATCAACGCAAATTTCATTAAAAAGCAAAACCCACCAAGTAATCCAACTAGCGGGTTGCAGGTTTATTTGTCTTAAAAACCACGGCAAGATCCAGGAAAAGTTTCGCAGAGCTTTTTGGTTAACCGCAATTGATATAACCATAATAGCAAATTCTGCGATCGCCTGACAACTGGGAGTTACCGAAATCAAAAAAAACGGGAAACTAAAATGACAACTCTCACCCTAACCACTACAGTTAACGAGGCACAAGAATCTATTTCACGAAACCAATTTTCCAGCCTCAATGAGTTCGAGTCTTTTATTCGTAACAACTTCATGGAAGGAAGTGGAATTGATCCAGCACTATTCAATTCGATTGAGTTTCACCAAGACATTGAAACTGGTTATGGTGGTGATGTGTATGCCCCAATTCATGAAGCGTTGGGATGGGAGTACAAGAGATTTGGATTCAAGTCAAACGAACCGCTTTATGCTGCATTTCTTAAAAACGAAGATGGTTCAATCTGGCAAGTAATAGTGAGTCAGTGGGATGAGGAAAAAGAGCGTCCATACAAGTATTTAGCACCAAAGAATGGAGGCGATCGCGCTTACTTTCCACCCGTACCACCAGAAATTCGCAGGCGCATTGGCACTCGTTATGGACTTGAGGTTCCATCAGACGGGAGTTTTTGGGAGTGGCTCAAAGAAATTGATATCCCCAAGCTGATCACTGAGGGAGGTAAAAAGAGCTTGAGTGCGCTTTCTCAAGGGTACGTTGCGATCTCCCTCTATGGGTGTCGCTGCGGAGCAAAGGTTGAGGACGAGCAAGGTAACAAAGTTGACCCATACTTAATTCCCGATCTTCAACCGTTTGCAGAGGAATCTAGTAAATGGCTCTTCGCCTTTGATCGAGACGAGAAGCAGAAAGCACAAATTGCCGTTGCCCAAGGGAAAAAGCGACTAACTCAAGCCCTGCATCTCAATAACTGTTTGATTGGTGACATTGAGTGGAAGACCGCTCAAGGCAAAGGTTTAGACGACGTTATGGTACACAGTGGTAGCAGTATTTTTGACGCTGCATACATAAAAGCGATACAGCGTTTGGAACGCCAATTTTCAGGGCATGAGAAATTAAAAGATCTGCCGAAGAAAACAGTTCTACCAACAGCAAGTAGAATTGCTCGTGAAATTGCTAAGGACTATGGAGGAAAACTGCTTTGGAATAACGAACATAAAACGTGGATGGTGTACGAAATCTACGGTCATCAAGGTGTTTGGAGCATGGTGGACGAGCATTATGTAGAAACGCTCTTCCAAAATATCTTGCAAGGTTGGGGTATCATTGACTATGCAACCGATGCTTACATCGTCAATATTCGTAAATTTATTAGCCGCATCCTTGTTACTTTTCAATGGAATGAGCGCAAGGGGATTCTACCGTTTGAAGATGGAATAGTTGATATTGAAACGGGTAAGTTTGAACCGCATTCACCCGAAAATCGGCTGACATGGTGCTTGCCTCGCAAGTACAATACTCCCTTAATTTCAGACTGGGGAACAATTCGCTTGTGGCTCACCGAGGCGTGGTCTGATGAGCAAGACCGGGAAACGTTACTCTGTTTCGCAGCGGCAGTGATTCGGCAACGGTACGATTTACAAAAATTCCTGTACCTAGTTGGCACAGGTGGTAGCGGCAAAGGAACTTACTCTCGCCTTCTGCAAGCCGTAATCGGTGATCAAAATGTATGGTCGGGCAAGATTGAAAATCTGTCTGACAAAAATGATTGCGCTTATTTAGTCGGAAAACCGTTAGCAATATTCGCCGATCAAGATAAGGTTACTAATGGGTTGCAACTGTTCAAAAATTTGACGGGACAAGACAACATCTTGGCAAAGCGGCTTTATAAAGACAGTTTCAACTTCATCTTTACTGGTCTTTCCTTGATTACGGCGAATGCCCCCGCTCTTTTAGGGGCTGGTAGCTGGATTAAACGCCGCGCGATCGTGGTGAATTGTAACTATCAGCCAACAAAGGAACGAAACCTCGATGCTGAATTTGCTCCAGAGATTGCAGCATTTACTCGCTACCTATTGAGCATACCTAACGAACACATTAATCGCATCTTGAGAGACAATCGTCCTACCAGCGGTAGTGTCACTCCAGCTTTTTGGGAACTGGCACAACGTCAAGATTCTATTGCCGCATGGCTTGAAGAATGTGTAGTGTTTGAGGAAGCAGCATTTACCTCTGTGGGTAAAAACAAAGATGAGTGGCGGTATCAAGATTACATTCCAGATTTAAGTACTTTATTTGGGTCTTACCACCACTTCTGCCAAAACACAGGGTTACAAGGCAAGAGCTTGACTAACTTTACCCCTGAAATTGAGGAGCTATGCCAAAAAGTTTTAGGTTACAAGTTCGTGCATAGACACCGCAACGCTACAGGAGTAAGAGGCTTTCAGGGTATCCGCTTGCGTCGAGAGACGGAACACCAGATTTCTGACAACCTTTTACTTGTCAACGACAACCATTCTGACAACCGTGAAGCCTTATCTAGCAAGACTTCTGACAACCTTGACAACCTTTTAGAAAAAAATATTTCACACAAAACTGATGAAGTAGAAGTCTGTGCAACATCACCTCCAGCATCGCTTGTCAGTCAAGACTCACTACTAACAATCGATTCTCAAAAAATTATGGAAAAAGGTTGTCAGGGTTGTCAGGACGACTT
>JAQYWN010000962.1 GCA_029379265.1 Rhizonema sp. NSF051 | reverse complement strand
GTATGTTAATATAGTTACATAAGCGAAACAAGAAAAAGTCCTACCTTCTTCTTGTTTCTGACCAAAACCAAATCACTCTTTGGAAATTAGCTATGACCAGTTTATCATTATTAAAGTACGGCGAAATTAGAGTTACATCAGATAGTCGATTTAGTGTGTTCGACACAATAGAGGTTGTCGGAGGAAAGAAAAATCCGCGTGGTGCCTGGGATGATTTACAGACAATGCATCCAGAAGTTGTCGGCAAAACAGACAACTTCCAATTTCCAGGACAGGGACAGCGATTAACTCCAGTTGCCAATACTGAAAACATTTTCTATATTATTGGATTGCTTCCCGGCGCAGTCGGAAAAGCGTACCGAGAAGATGCGGCTAAAGAAATGTGTCGTAAGTATGGAATCAGCTATGAGTCTTTAGTCGAAACGGAAACCTCAATAACAGAAGTTGTCGAAGATGTCAGTATCGCGACTTTGGAAGTTGCTAGCAGAATCGCTGATGGTTTGTTGCAAATTCACAAGACAACAATCAGTAAACTCGAAAAAATCCAAGATATTGTGCAGAGTTCGACGATAGACGTCAAAGGCGAAATCCGAGAAGGAAATCATGTGATATCCGAAGATGTCAAAGCGGTTCAGCAAGAGTTGCTCGACATCAAAAACTCTCTCGCCAATATAGAAAAATCAGCAGTAGAATTTATAGCTGATCGCAAACCACGCGGGCGCAAAGATTTATCGCTGGCATTCCATTGCAAAAGCGAAAAGCAATATATTCAGTTGCTCCAAAAAGTTAACGAATCTGGTATGTCTCGTTCTCAGTTCTTTCTTGAAACAGTACTTTATGCTTTGGGGCTAGAGTACTAATATGAACACCAAAAACAAAGACGCGCAATACCGATACCGCTACAGCGTTGATCTTAAGGAATATGAAGAGATCATCCTTAGATTAGCTGAGGCGGAAGGCAGAGGGAAAGCAAACATGGTGAAACAGCTTATTCGGGAAGCATTACTAGCCAGAAACGAGATAGTTTCACTAGCTTAATCCAATCACGCAACGGCACCACTCAAGCGGTGCCGTTATTGTTTCATAGGAGCGATCGCCTCAGGATAAAATTAACGTCAGTAACAAAAATTCAACCATGAATTCATTCACAAGTTATCTGTACGCAAAACCATCTTTACTAGAAGGAATTTCCCGATTAATTGATTTGGGCAATACGCTGCAAGTATACAACACATCGCCAAGCGATAACCAAGCTGATGCCCTAGCCTTATACTCTGATTGGCTCACAGTGGGTAATGATTTGAGAAATGCAATGAGTCAATATGAAAATGAATATTCTCAAATCGAAGACGATCTCATGAAGCAAGCGCACGAAGCTCTAAAAATTGCATACCTTTAATATCATTGCATTTTACAAAATAACTGCTACAATATAATAAACTACGAGGAGAAATAAATGCTGCACAGATTACTGGTAAAACTAGCGAAACTAATTGTACGCAACGATCGCAACCGCAACTGGCATATCGTTTTTGTTTGGCTTCCTGGAGGTAAAGAATATTCTGTACCAGAATGGCTAGAACCTTCAGATATTCTTCCTCATGATGGCGTTGGATTGAGACAAGACGGAGCGCCAATTAAGACAAAAGTCTACTACGTTCTTAAGGATATCTACCATGAAAAAAGTCTTGGGTGGACAAAGAAAGATACTTGGCGGGATGCAAGGGCTAGAATCTACGTTCGCCTGATGCAGATGGGATTAGAGAAATTTGATGTACCTGATCTAAAAATTACGTGCTAAATCTCGATACAATTTGATTCACTAATAACGACACCAGTTAAGCGGTGTCGTTATTGTTTTGAGGCGCGATCGCTGCATAAAAGTATAAAATTATACACTAAGTCTAGTAGTACTCTTTAGCTATTTTGTATCAAAATGCAATAAAATTAAAATGCAATATAGCAAGATTTTTCAAACAAATGCGTCAGAACTTGAATTATTCCAATAGCAGATCTAAAGAAGATGAATTAGAACTACTTGAAGTCAAAAGCGACGGCAACTCTAGCCATAAAACTATTTTGGTTTTACCTAAAAACTTTCATTACAAATTTTTTGCTAAAAATTCCAGAGAGGTCATGGCGAAAGAATTTGATGAATTGGACGAAAGATATAACCCGGCAAAACATTTATTGGATGAACTTGATCGTCGTTATAGATACGAAGATAAATACGGCAGAATTTACACCAGTGCTATTGTAACTCCCGAAATGGCTTCTTATTTTCTTTTTGACCGAGAGAAAAATAGAAATTTAAACGACGCAACAATACACACCTATTCGGAGATGATGAAAAGAGGTGAATGGACAATAGACACAGAAATTAAATTTGACAAAGATAAAAAACTAATAGATGGACAGCACAGATTAGCCGCAATAATTACGGCTAATATTCCGATAAAATTATCAATCCTATTTGGATATGACGACAAAGCTCAAGCTGTAATGGATTGCGGTAGGGCAAGGACATCCGGAGAAGCATCAAAAATATTAGGGGACAACTTCTCTGATAAATATTACGCAATAATACGAGCGCTTTACAACAGTAACCAGTACGGTACGTTAAATAGTGTTGAAAAATCAAGGTTAGTTTATGGAAAATTAACAGAATTGATAAAGAGATACAAATTAGGTATTGAATTTTCATTACAGCCATTAAAAGTAACAAGAGAAATTACAAGCGCCGTTGTTTCAAGCGCCATAGTCAGAGCTTATTATGGAGAAAAAGATTCGGAAAGGCTAAGACAATTTTTGTTAATTATAAAT
>JAQYWN010000101.1 GCA_029379265.1 Rhizonema sp. NSF051 | reverse complement strand
AAATGATATATTATTTCGCCAGAATATTTGCGTATCGGATGAACTACAAGCTGAAATCCTTACATTTTTCACGCCGGCGAGAAGCTTATTTGGGTCAATCTCCCAAGATGCATAGTTGACCAAAATGTAATTGAAAGTTAGAGCGTTTTCTTTCACAGTAACATTGTAAAGCTGAGTATCACTATCCACCACTATAGGCAGTGACTTATTGATTTCATTGGCGGTCTGCATTAGAAATGCTTGAGTAGATATCTGCTTTTTATCTAAGTTTGGAGTATTTTGGGTAAGCTTGTTAAATGCTTTTTCTATAACAAGCTTAGTAACTTTCTCACTAACTTCCTCAGCCAAACCTCTCCTAATCCCTTTAGCTATAGAGCTACAACTGACAAGCGTTGTGGCAATTGTAATAAAAATTATAATCTTACTCGCTGCTATCAGTAACTTGTTAGTGTGCCCCATAATAGCCTTGCCTAGAAAATATTGAGCTTTTTGTTGGCTCAGAAATTTCTGTGACGAGTTTGTGATCCCCATCTTGAAATTGATGCAAGATAACAATTAGACTGCTTTCCTTTAACGGTTGATCCGTATATTCAATCTATCTTCATCTTGCCAGAAACAGTAACTAGGTATTACAGCTAGTGCTGAGTTTTGTTGTGACACAAATGGATCTTGTATAGTACCCAGTTGTTGTACCTGTTGCGTAATTCCTCTATTGAAGATATTTTTCTCCAGCCAGTTCATCTCCTCTAAACATTGCTCTGCATATCTACGAAGTTCAGTAATTGATGGAAAGCCTGAAATAACAGCCTGAAACTCCTCGTTACGAAGCTGCGAGTCTTCCATACGTCGGCTGACATCGTTAGGGTTTTCCTGTAAAGCGTAATATAAGTATGCTTCATGAATACGAGACTGAGCTGCGATAAGTCCAACAAGCAGTTGCATATCATGAATTACTGTAGATCCCTCTTCATGCAATAGGGTTGCAGTCTTTTCCGCACCATGTTTTCCAGGATTTTAATTGATCGTTTTGCTGAGCAAGCAAAACGATCAATTAAAATCCTGTTTCGTTGCACAACAGCCCCTACTTCCTGTTCAACGATTGCCAGTCTTTGCATCATTAATGATGTAAAAATTCCTGTATGGGAGTATTCGGCGAGCAAATCCTCAAGAGTCTTTGTGGCTTGCAACACTCTTCCAAGTACTTCAGCTTCTTGACGTACTTCAAGGCGCTCTATCTTTCGCATCATTACATCCAACCTTTTGTTGATGCGCTGTAGCTGTAAAGTTCCAGCTATTCCATTCAGAATTGACCATCCCACAAACGGCGTTAGAACAGGTGCTATAGAGGAAGCGGCAAACTTCAGTTGTCCCACAATTTGGTGACTTGAAGCAGACACAACAGTACCTAAAGACGCTCCCCCAGACTGCATCAAAGCATAAGTTCCACTGTTTAAACCTTTAAGGAGGGCTGGCGTACCCACTACCTGAAATAGATAACCTTTTTGCAGAAACGAAGGAATAACTGGTATTACTTTGCTAAACTGATCAACTACTACAGCATTCAAGTTACCACGCGGTGCTTCTTGAGGGCGTTGTCTCCATCGATCAGTAATATTCTTGCTCCATTCACGACTGTAACCAATCAACATCGCCTGCGGTTTGCCATCCCTCCCCACAAGCTCAATATACCTTGCTCCTTCACCCTGCTGCTTTTCCATATCTGCCGATGAGTAATCTAACCTTCACTTTTCTAGCTTCTCTAATGAAAGTAAATTTTTACATCAGTAAGAGCCTTGGACTTTATGTAAAGACATTGTGAGGAGAGCGAGTAATAAGGTGGGAGTGATCGTATATGAGTTGAGGACAAGAGTAAGCTCTCAAATGTTTCTCTTGGTTTGCTAAGGTTGGGGTGTAAGATTTAATATTTAATGCAAACAGGCTTGGTCAGATAGCTTCTATGCTTTGGCTCACTATTAAACGCTTCACTCTGTCAGATAAAACTGGAGTTTGTTGGTGAATATCAGCTTGTTAAGTTAATCAAGCTCAAATTGTTGAGATGACAGTAATAAAATGATGCATTTTAAGTTTTCACCAAATATTTTGAACAGGCTTGGAGAGGAACTGATTCCAAATCCAGATCAAGGAATTATCGAATTGGTTAAGAATTCCTATGATGCTGATGCTAGTGAATGTACAGTAGAACTTGTGAATACGAACGCTATTGGTGGTTCTATGATCATTTCAGATAACGGCGACGGTATGGATGTCAGTGCAATCAGTGAAGGATGGTTGGTGTTAGGCCGTTCAAAAAAAGCTGCTCGTGAACTCACTTCATTGGGTCGTCTACCTGTCGGTGATAAAGGATTAGGTAGACTAGCTGCTCTACGCCAAGGTTCTCAAGTCATTTTGAAAACTAGACCTAAACATGAGCCGGGAGTTGAGTATTCTCTAAGGATTAATTGGGGTGCTTTTGAGCAAGCAGATGTAGTGGAAGATGTGACTTTTAATGTTCAAAAAAATAGTACGGATAAAATGCAAGGAACTGATATTCAAATCAATCATTTGAAGACTAAATTTAGTAGACGCGATATCAAAAGATTAGCTAAGGAACTTTTACTACTTGCAGATCCATTTAATAATCTTGTTGCTTTCCGTCCTAAGCTGATTGCTCCGGAATTTAGCGATATTGAAAAACAAGTCAATAATGCTTACTTTGAAAATGCTGAATATCGCTTGAAGGCATCTGTAAATACAGAGGGTATTGCTGAAGCAAGTTTCTTAGACTGGAAGGGAGACTTGATTTTTCATACAAAGCATAACGATTTGTCTCTAGAACTTTACAAGACGGTTCCAGCAGAATTTGAATTATGGGTTTTTCTCTTAAATCCTCAAAATTTCTCAGCTAAAAATACCTCTGTTTCTATTGCAGAAGTCAGAGATTGGCTGTCTGAAGTCGGAAATATTCATCTATACCACCGAGGTCTACGTGTAAAGCCATATGGAGATCAAGGAGATGATTGGTTGAAATTAAATTATACAAGAGCCAGGAATCCAGAAGTGCGTCCCTCAACAAGCACAGTTATCGGCAGAATAATTGTGAATGACCCGAATGACCTCCTAATTCAAAAAACTGATCGGCTTGGTTTTATTGATAATGAATATTTTTTAGAACTAAAAAGGTTCGCCATTGAGATATTAGACTGGATGGCTAAAGAGAGGCTGAAAGAAATAGAAAATAAACGGGAAATTGTCAAGCAAGAATCTACTTATGATGTTACAGATGCTAAAACATTAATTGAAGAGATTATCGAAGCAGAAGTTCCTCAAGAATCTCGTGCTAAAGTCCGAAAAGTTGTTCTACAGTACGAAAGTGCAAAAGAGCGTGAAACACAGGCATTGCGTGAAGACCTTCAGTTATATCGCAGTCTGGCTACAGCCGGAACAACAGCAGCAGTTTTCGCTCATGAGTCTGGCAAACCAGTTACCTTAATTAAGAAACTAGCAGAAAGAATTGAAAAAAAAGGTCAAGAACTTTTAGGAAAGCTATATAAAAACTCTTTAGAGCAGCCTGTTGGGAAGCTTTATCAAGTAAGCAATTCTTTGCTACGCTTCTCCAGTTTTCCATTGCATCTTTTGAAGCGTGAAAAACGCCGCACAGGAGTCGTAGATGTTCATAAAGTTCTTGAGGATATCATTGAACTTTTTCAACCTTTTTTAATTGATGGTAAAATAGAAATAAAAATGGTAAAGGTTGATGGTAATCCTTTCATTCATGGAAGTACTGCTCTTCTAGAAGCCATTATAATAAACCTTTTGACGAATACCATTAATGCTTTTAATGTAGATGGTGGACGTACTGAAGGGCGCATAGTTATGATATATACTAAAATTAGAGAAGGTTATGTGCAGATCACAGTTTTGGACAATGGTCTTGGTATTCGTGATCTAAAAATAGATGAAATTTGGTTGCCAGGTAGAACGACTCAACCAGGTGGCACAGGTTTAGGATTGACAATTGTAAAAGATTCTGTTTTTGATTTAGGAGGCAAAGTACAGGTAGTTGCAAAAGGTGAGATAGGTGGAGCAGAATTTATTGTAGAACTACCACTTGTTGGAGGTTAGGTATTGTGACGTTTTTACAAGATTTACCTAAGAAAAAAATAGCTATAGTTGATGATGATCGAGGATTAGCTGAAGTAACTGCCTGGGATTTAGAGGACGCAGGCTATGAACCCTTTTTATTAGTTCAGGGAAATTATACAAATGTCAATGAGTTGGCATCACGTATTATAGAGAATACTCAAGGTGCTGTTTGCGATCACCGATTGAGTAATTCTGGACTTGCTAATTTTTATGGAGCAGAATTAGTTGCAGCTTTGTACGACCGGAAACTCCCATCGCTTCTTATAACTCAATATACAGAAATGGATATATCCTTGTCAATTAGAAAGTGGAGACGTAAAATACCTGTACTTTTAAGTCGAGAGCAAGCCGATGCCTCAAGCATTGCTAAAGGAATTGAGGATTCTAAATTAGAGCTTTGCGGTAATGTACCAAGTACGAGGAAATCTCATAGAACAATAGTAAGAATTAGCAACATTGATGAAGAATCTCATGAACGTGTTGTAGATGCATTCATTCCAGGTTGGAACCCTCATAAGGCTGTTCGTTTTCCAGCTTCACTTGTTCCTGAACAGCTTTGGGATGCGCTCAATCCAAATGCCCGTTTATTTGCTCGCGTTAACATAGGAGCTGAAACATCTGATGATTTGTATTTCGAGCAGTTTGAATTAGCACCTGAGCCGGATGACGATGATGGACTTGCCTGAACTGATTATTTTAGACGTGGGTCATGGAAATTGTGCTGTTATCAGAGATACGGACGGTGTCATAGTTATTGACTGCTCACATGGGGTTACGTTGATAGAAACTCTTAAGTATCAATCTATTCGAGAGATTTCACATATCCTAATTTCCCATGCAGATGAAGATCACATTTCAGGCATCATTAACTTACTCTTGAATGAAGAGATCATAATTCACAACGTACACCTAAACCCCGACTCACTCAAGAAAACTCAAATTTGGCAAGATTTACGTATTGCTTTAAAAGATGCACGCCAGCGTTTTAAAACTGAAGTCTCAACAGAACTGACTACAACAAAGACGGGAAAGTTGAATCTTGGTTCAGTTGAGATAGAAGTGCTTGCACCAACTCCTGAATTAATGCTGGGTGGTGCTGGTGGAAAAGATTTAAAAGGACGGCGACTGACTTCTAACTCAATATCAGCTGTTATTGGCATAGTTCACGATTCTCACAGAGTCGCTTTACTAGCAGCAGATATTGACAAAGTGGGATTTGATAATCTGATTCAGGAAACAAGTGATATCAGTGCTGACATACTTGCTTTTCCTCATCATGGCGGAAAACCTGGTGGTGGAGATAGCAAAACATTTGCTCAGCAATTATGTAATTTTATTAAACCCAAGCTGATAATATTTTCTCTTGGTCGCGATCGCTTCAATAATCCCCGTGAAGAAATTATAGATGGGGTGGTGTCTTCCGTCCCTGATGCTCATATTTTATGTACTCAGTTATCTAGACAATGTTCTGCTAGTATTCCTAGCTCAGAACCTACACATTTGAATACTCTACCTGCCAAAGGGCGCATAAGCAATAGTTGTTGTGGAGGAACTATCTTTATCAAGTTAGACGGCATTAGAACAACTTATGTGTCAGAGATTGCTTTACATAAAAATTTTATTGATAAGCAAGTAAATACCCCAATATGTCGAAAGTTTTTATCTACCTTTAAACCAGTGTAGTTACCCTTTGTAAATTAGGAGAAAAGCTGGAGTAAACCATAGTTGAACTTCTTTCATGTATTTTTTGGCAGTTGTGCGATCGCAGCTTTGATGGGGTTTGTTCTGGTTGTTGGGTTCACCCACTAACTCAAATTGTGTCCAGACAACCTCAATCTCTCTCGTTTTCCCAGTCAAGTCGCTTATTGTCGTTCGTTTTCAATCGACTCTTTTCCAGTCAGAATCAATTCACCAGAGCGATAATACATCATGTCATGCAGTATGTTAAAACTGCTGATAGTCAATGGTTATTTACTGAGATTGAAGGTGAATCAGCTACTTTATCACTGCAAACGATTGAATTTCAAATTCAACTTAGCGACCTTTACGAGCAAGTGAATTTTGCAGACAGTGTAGACAATATTGAAGAGTGATAATTAAACGGTAGATATAGACTATCATAACCAGCAATTACATGGTATTTTCGCGAGTCGGACACCGTGTATAAATTCCATACTACCAAAGCCTGTGTTTACTTTGACAATCACTTAGAAGTGCTTGGTTAATTTTTTAGGTAAACCTAAGACGGCGCTTTAATCCTAATTGTGCTGGGGAAGGAGTTCTTTTTCCCATCCATACACGGAATCAATGGAAGGACGATCTTGATCGCTAGAGACGGAACAGCAGAAAATCGCAGCATTATCAATACATTCACTGTGGTTCAAGGCAATACAGGAAACCTCACCCTGAGTGCAACAGATTCAGTCAACATTAATGGGAGTATTCCTACTAGTTGTCCTAAGTGGTGACAAAGTATTTCTATACCTCTTTTTCTATCTACCATTGTCGGGAGAAAGTTTTGAGACAAAAGGGTTCCGCCAGTTCCGTTGCAGTATTATTACTGTAAAGATACCATTTTTCAGTATTCACCAGATGCAAATTATTAATAAACTCCTCGAAATCGAAACATTTCCAGGAATTAATATCCATAACATTACGCCTCAAATTCAAGATTTGATATTATCAACATCAATTAAAACAGGTCAAGTTTTAGTTTTTTCTCGACATACAACAACAGCACTAGCTATCAATGAAAATGAAGAGAGATTATTAGAAGATGTGAAAGCATTTTTGAGTAAATTAGCACCAGATTCAGCTAAGTACTTACATAATGACTTACATTTACGGAATGTGCCACCAGATGAACCAATAAATGCTCACTCTCACTTGATGGCAATGACACTAAGTACAAGTGAGGTGATTCCTATTGTAGAAAGAAAGTTAGCTTTAGGAACTTATCAATCTGTATTGTTTTTTGAGTTAGATGGACCAAGAAAAAGAACTGTGTTTTGCCAAATTTCTGGATTGTGAGGCAGGGATTGCTAAGTTATAAGTAATTCCTCAAATTCTGGCTGTCCGTATAACATATTTCGGTCTACTGCTGATAAGATTTTGTTGTTGGCACGGTCAGAATTTAAACAACGGCAAACTAACTGAGCCACATCCGCGCGATGAATACTACCCGCTATGCGCGGATCTTCTGTCAAAATTCCATTTCCAGTAGCAGGTTCAGACTTAAGTCCACCGGGACGAATGATAGTGTACGTGAGTCCACTTTCTACTAAATACTTTTCAGCTTTTTCTTTTTCTACTAAAACTGGTCCTAATGTTTGAAGGGCTTGGGGAGGTAAAGCAACAGCACTATTTCCACTGCCAATGGAAGAAACAAGAATAAACTTTTGCGCTCCTGCTTTGAGTGCGGCATCAATGAGATTTTTATTACCTAAATAATCTGCTCTCTGTCCATCGGAGGGTAAACCGCCAATCGTACTGATAACAGTGTGGATCGGTTCACCTCCGAGCATGACGTGTTCTACAGCCTCCACATTTAAGGCATCTCCAAGAATGACTTTCATACCCATTGCTTCTAGTTCAGCACGAGCAGCTTCTGTTCTTAAGAGCGCTACTCCCAATATCGGTTGTTGTGTTAAGCATTTGGTGATTTCTCGACCCACACCGCGACTTGCGCCTGCTAAGAAAATGTAGGATGCAGTTGTCATAGATATTTTTCCAGTCATAGGGAAGTTGAACAATTAATTTTAATATCGAACTATTACAACAACGACTAGCAAACTTAGAAACAATTGTTAGCGTTGAGGACTTGGACTTACAGATGAAAATTAAAAAGAAGCGAGTAAGAGCGATCGCAAAGTCTAATTTCTAAAATTCTCTTTTATTGTAACTAACAAACCTTGTGCTATATTTTTCTCCTATTCTTTGAGAATCTTCCTTAGAGTACAATGTGACACAAGGTTCTAGCAATATGAAAAAATAATACAATAAATGGTAATGTAAGACAAATTCCAGAAATTATTGCACTTTCGCTTCCCCTCTTCAGGACCGTGCGTTCCACTCCAATAACTCACCGGACATTTTTCAAATTGAACTTGTAAACCAATTCTGATCTCATCAAGCAATAAAATATATCTAATGACAGATTGAACATAAAAAAAAGGATGCAGATTGTGAAGTCATATTACAATTATTTCAAAAATATTTAGAAATTGTCTAGAACCGGATCAATGACATAACGTAGGAACTAAGGAGATGCTAGAGGCTAAATTTATGAACAATAACATTCAAAAGTATCGGTTTGTCTGTACGCTTACCTTTGGAGATATCTACGGTCAAATCATTGTTTGGTTAATTGCCATTACCATAAGTTTGGCGTCAGCTATGGCTCTAATGGGTGCAAAAAGACCAGTTTATGCTTTAGCTACGGTTGGACTTGTAGTTTTGCTATCACTGCCTTTCTTACTTTTTGCCTTCGTTACCACCCTATTAAATCACATTGAGTTATCTTCTGTAGAACCTGGAACAAAAATGGAACCGATACCCGGTAATGTTTCCCAGCAACAACCTGTACAAGCAACCAGTTGAATAGAAAGTTACGAGGCAAGGGAGTCACTCCACTTTTCTCTAACTCCTCATTTTAGAATCTAAAATTAACCTGTCTCCCTGTCTGTTGACAGGGAATTTTTTTATCAGGAGCAGGGTTGGAAGGGCGCAGATGATGACTATGGAGAAGATATGTTGCAAATTTGAACAAGCTTAATCTCTACTCCTTTGGGGGTTAAGAGTTCCCCATTCCCTTTTATTGAGTCAGTATAGAAAAACAGCTGTCTTCTTTTTTGTATTAATTATGCTTGAACATGATGTGATTATTATCGGGGGTGGATTGGCTGGGTGTCGCGCTGCGGTGGAAATATCCAGAACCGATCCGAGCTTGAATGTGGCTGTAGTTGCCAAAACTCATCCAATTCGTTCTCACTCAGTTGCTGCCCAAGGTGGTATCGCTGCGTCTCTAAAAAATGTGGATTCCACTGATAGTTGGGAGGCACACGCTTTTGATACTGTGAAGGGTTCCGACTACTTGGCAGATCAAGATGCTGTGGAAATTCTTACTCGTGAAGCTCCAGACGTGGTGATCGACTTGGAACACATGGGCGTTTTGTTCTCGCGCCTCACTGATGGTCGCATTGCCCAACGTGCTTTTGGCGGACATTCCCACAATCGCACTTGCTATGCTGCTGATAAAACTGGTCACGCAATTTTGCACGAATTGGTGAATAACCTCAACCGATACGGTGTTCACATTTATCAAGAATGGTACGTGATGCGCTTGATTCTGGAAGAAGGTCAGGCGAAAGGGGTGGTAATGTACCATATCTTGGATGGGCAAATAGAGGTCCTGCGAGCTAAGGCCGTCATGTTTGCTACTGGAGGATATGGTAGAGTATATAATACTACATCTAATGACTATGCTTCCACTGGTGATGGTCTGGCAATGACTGCCCTCGCCGGATTGCCTTTGGAAGATATGGAATTTGTACAATTTCATCCCACTGGTTTGTACCCCGTAGGAGTGCTGATTTCAGAAGCAGTACGTGGGGAAGGAGCGTATCTCATCAATAGTGAGGGAGAGCGCTTTATGGAGAAGTACGCTCCCAGTCGTATGGAACTTGCTCCGCGTGATATTACCTCACGAGCGACCGCCTACGAAATTCGCGCTGGTCGTGGTATTCATCCCGATGGCAGTGCTGGTGGTCCTTTTGTCTACCTTGACCTCCGGCACATGGGTAAAGAAAAAATTATGAGCCGTATCCCTTTTTGCTGGGAGGAGGCACATCGACTCGTAGGCGTTGACGCTTTAATTCAGCCGATGCCAGTACGTCCTACCATTCACTACTGCATGGGCGGTATCCCAGTTAATACTGATGGTCAAGTCCGCAGTAGTGGTGAGGGTTTGGTTGATGGCTTCTTTGCTGCGGGCGAAACATCTTGTGTTTCCGTACATGGAGCAAATCGTCTTGGTAGTAATTCCCTTTTGGAATGTGTTGTTTATGGACGCAGAACGGGAGCCTTAATAGCACAATTTGTTCAAAAAGTCAAGCAACCACTTATAGACGAACAACGCTACGTTACCGAAGCCAAGCAACAGATTCAAGCTCTGCTAGAACAGCCTGGACAGTACCGCATCAACGAAGTTCGTCAAGCTTTTCAGGATTGTATGACTCAATACTGTGGCGTTTTCCGCACTGAGGAATTAATGCGTGAAGGTCTCCGACAACTACAATCATTACAACAGCAATACTCGCAGATCTACTTAGACGACAAAGGAGATTGTTGGAATACGGAAATAGTGGAAGCTTTAGAGTTACAAAGCTTGATGGTCGTGGGAAATCTAATTTTAGCATCAGCTCTAAATCGCCAGGAAAGTCGCGGCGCTCACTTCCGCGAAGATTACCCTCAACGAGACGATGACAAATTCCTCAGACATACAATGGCTTACTATTCCCCCCGCTCAGGAATTGATATCCAGTATCGCCCAGTAAATATTTCTATGTTCCAGCCAAAAGAGAGGAAATATTAAGTTTTGTCAGTTGTTAGTTGGTGGTTGTTGTAGGGGCGGGTTTAACTTGACGTTACGTTTACTCACTCCTTCCTCTCTCATTAAACCCGCCCCACTTCTTTATTGTTTAGGAGTCGTATTCGGAGTTGGAGTGGGCGCTCCGGCTGAGAGTTGGTTGATTTGGTCTTTGTAATTAGCTGGTGCTAAAGCTGCAGCTTTAGTAAACAAAGGTTTTGCTTCATCAATTTTGCCCTGTGTCTTCAGAAGCATAGCCTTCGCTAAGACGGGACGAAAATCCTGTTGATCTTTCTTAATTGCCTCGTCATAGACTTCAATTGCTTGAGCGTTGCGTTTTTGAGAGCTATAAACATTGCCCAGCATCACTTGTACTGCAGTTGTATCTACACTTCCTGGCTGAATCTTATTAGCTTTAGGCGCGGTGGTAGAAAGAGTCTCCTGCAATAAGCCTATTGCTGCTTCGGGACGTTTTTGATTGAGCAGAAGAGCGACCATTCCCTGCAGAGCCTTGATGTCCCCTGGTTTTGTTTGTAGAATCGAGCGGTAAGCAGCAGCAGCGCCTTCCTTATCACCAGCACCCAACTTTGCTTGGGCAAGGAGCACCGTGTATTCCGTCTTTTCTGGGTTTAGTTTAGCAAGCTTTTCTAAAGGTTCAATGACTTCCTTGATGTTAGCTTTCCCTTGCCTGTATAGTAGCAACCTTGCTTCTAACAGACTTTTGAGGGCAGCTTGATTATTTGGTTCTCGCTGCAAAACCAGATCTAAACCTCGTGCTTCGTCTTCCAGTTTTGATTCCTGTGTTAATTTTTTCTCTGGAGTTGGTTTATTAAATGCACCTATTAGGGGAGCTAACGAAATTCCGATAAAACCAAGAACTGCCAGCACCATCACGACTTGAACTACCCACCGATTGCGCGTTTGATACACAAGACTTTCCTTAACTCTAATAACATTGTCTTTTACCAAGGAATAACTTAGGAGTCAGGAGGAGCCAGCAGGCTTACAGGATAACTCCGCGTGATTTCGACGTGAGAGAGTCGTAAAATTTTTGCTTTTTGACATTCCCTCTGCGTGATCTTCAGGTCATTCTAACTCAGCCTCTCCTGTACGGGCGGGTTTAATTTAGATTACTCGTGAGTAAACACGATATCTTGTAAAACCCGCCCCTCCTGTACGGGCGGGTTTAATTTAGATTACTCGTGAGTAAACACGATATCTTGTAAAACCCGCCCCTCCTGTACGGGCGGGTTTAATTTAGATTACTCGTGAGTAAACACGATATCTTGTAAAACCCGCCCCTACTCCTTCTTAATAAAGCTAAAATTTTGAAAAAGTTTGCGGAATCCTGTCAATTGTTTGTGAATTTTATAACAAATGGCAATTGTTTTGCTGCAAATAAGTGATGACTTTAGGAGGAACTGTTTGAATTGTAGCTATGGTATGCTTCCGAAATTAGTGCAAAGGCGCTAAATTACACATTTAATGTGTATATGCGAAATTTTGTGTATTTAATTTACGCTGGGCGATGTGGGATGACTGGATTGAAAGGAAATATACTTTCACCAACCGCACAAACGCTCTTTCCAGTTGCGTTCGTAAAATCCCACAATGGGATGTGTCTCCGCCGCAAGGAGTTTCTATGAATTCCGACTTAATGCCGTCGTCTGAATCGTCTAATCATTCTGCCTCAAAAGAGGCTCAAACTAGCACAGAAGCTACTGCTGATGTGCAGATCTCAGCCTCTACCTCTGAAAAAGAGAATTCGCCCGTTACCCCAAGCGAAACTGCCACTGATGAGAACTTCGCAAATCGGCAGCAACCGATTCCGCCTCCCAGTGAACCAATGCAGTACCGTGCGATCGGCTTAATCCGAGGTCGCTATATTGCCAGTAGCGAACAATTTACACAAGGTGAAATCCTGACCCCAGATGGCGTACAACTTGACGCCGTCCTCTTAGGTCGGATTATGAGTTTAGTTAAGAATCACTTGGATTTAGAAAAAGAACATCTGTGGGTCGTTTATCCACGAACTCGGCAGGAAAATGACAAACTACACATCCAAATTGTGGGAGTTTGGGAGCCAGAAAACTTGGCTAAACAAACAGCTGAAGACGAACAAGATTTGGCTTCACAAGAACAAGAGTTAGAAATATCTGATAACAATAGTTCGTCAGATGCTCTGACACCCTCATCAGACATTCCAGATGGAGGTTTTTCTGTTCGTGGCGAAGTTGTTTACCAATCTTTTGAGTCTGAGAACTTGGTTGTCAAAATCAAGCAGGCAGCTCGCAAAGAATCAGAAAAACCCAAGTACTTTAAGTTAAAACTTAAAGGTAAGTTGGATACTAAAGCAGTCGGGAAATTCTGGGACTTTCAAGTCCACCGGGAAGCTGATGAATTGCTGATCCGACGGGGTGAGGCGATCGCCGACTTACCCAAAAAACACAGACCATTTCAGAGAAAAGGAGGACTGGGAGGGCGTCGTCCTCCTACTGGTCGAAAACCATTTCCCCCCAGAAGGAGTGGAGAAACACCACGACCAATACGCAAAACAGGCGATTCCTCATCCGCACCACGACCTATACCGAAAGAACCGACGCCTAAACCCGTCAAGCGCCAAAAGCCACCCTATGAGTAGTGCTGAGTACTGTTTTTTCTACTCAAGAGGAAGGAATTAGTATCAAAATTCCGTCCGGCGATCTTGAGGAAGAAAAGACCGCTCTGTGGGAAGTTGTGCAACAGGCTCAGTTAAGGTAAAATCACCTGCCTCAATCCACTGTTTTAACTCAAAAGCAACTTGCCGAGAGAGAAACATACTTGCCAGAGGTGCGACACGTACTGTTTTGCCCTCAATAGTGATACGCCCAGATTTAAGTTGGGCGTAACTCACTAAACCAAAGGTAGGACGGACACGTCGGGGTATGGAAAAGTCCACTATTGGCGCTACTAAGTCTTTGTCAGAAACTGCACATCTGGCGACAACTTCTTCATTTAATACCGGGAGTGGTACGCCTACTCCCAACATTAAAGAAGGACCATAATTTTTAAAGTAACAACCACGTACCCAACGAGCATCCATTTGCTTCGCATCACCAATTAAAGCTAAAGTCGCTGCTGGACCAACAGGTGTACGATTGGGTAGACGTTTTTGTAACGGAAAGTGCTGCGTGCCTTCCCATGATACATAGCCTATACCGCCACCCAAGAATATCCGTGTCCCAATGCCAACAAGTTGCAAATCGGGGTCGTTCAGTAAAGGAGACATGGCACCTGGGTTTGAGTAAACAGCATTACCCAAACGAGGTTGTAACGGACCGAGGTATGTAAATAGCTGGTGATCGCCTCCATTCACTCCCACTATAAAATTTTGATAAAGATTGCGCGGATTGAACAAATAAAATTGATTGATGGTTTCACGAGTGATTGTTGTTTCAAAAGTTGCTCTTGGGTAACAATCTGTAACTTGTCCTTGCGCTTTTACTTGTACAGGTTTGCCTGCTATCAAATCTTCGATCACATGACCACCACCACGTTCCCGAACTTCTTCCCCGTCCGTTTCTTCCATTGCACAACTAGCGCCTAAGTATAAGTCTACTGCTCCAAAACCAGAGTATGTCGGCACACCATCCAACAAACAGCGACGAATTTTAATCGGTGGGTCAGTATGCCCCAGGTTAATCATTGCACCACTTGATTCCATCGGCTCAAAAGTACCCGTGGTGACAACATCAACTTCCTTAGCAGTTTTACTTACACCATTTTCTGCAACTCGTGCTTTTAACTCTTCAGCAGTCAATACTACCGCACGTTTGCTACTAATTTTCTCATTAATTTCCGTAATTGTACGCATAATAAATGTTCAATAATTAAACTAAGTTGGTTGCGCCAATCAAACCTAAAGATGCCAAGAAATATTGATTTGCTGTGAAACCTAGTACGTCCGGGTTTGACAAGATTGTTCGTTTGTAGTGACAAGTGATGAGATTATACCCACGATACACAAATAATTAAC
>JAQYWN010000961.1 GCA_029379265.1 Rhizonema sp. NSF051 | reverse complement strand
ATTTATAAATTTACCGTATTCAATAAGCGAAAGAGATCACCAATCTATTTTTAACCAATCGGTTATAAGTATCTATCTCACAAAGAGAAGAGTTTCATCATACGAGACTTTGGATGAGTGTTCCGACCAAAGCGAAAAGCAAAGTAATCAGGAGTGAGAGAATATGGATAAGCGCAAGTCAGGAGTCTTTGGCCGTCGCGAGTTTATCAGTGCTACAGTAGCAAGTACACTCCTTGCTACTGGGGGATCGAGCCTGCTGTCTGCTCGTTCTGCGACGTCACGGCGTCCTAATGTTGTATTTATTTTGGCTGACGATCTCGGCTGGGGCGATTTGAGCGTTTACGGAGAACCAAACTTTCGGACACCTAACTTAGATGGTTTAGCACAGTCCGGTGTACGCTTCACCAACGCCTATTCTGGTCAAACTGTTTGCACGCCAACACGAGTCAGCTTCTTCACAGGTCGTTATCCAGCGAGACTTCCAATTGGTCTGAAGGAGCCTTTAGGTAGTCTGAAGCAAGTAGGTGACAGTGTAGGATTACCACCTGATTTTCCAACTATTGCCTCTCTACTGAAAGCTAAAGGTTATGACACAGCGTTAGTTGGTAAATGGCACTGTGGCTATCCTCCTACATATGGTCCAGAACTGAATGGCTTTGATGAATATTTTGGTAATCTAAGTGGTGGCACTGACTACTTTAGACATGTAGACACTGATGGAGAACCTGACCTCTGGCAAGGTCAAGGGCAGGGAAATAATACTTTTTTAAATAAAGTAGAGCGTGCTGGTTACAGTACGGACTTGTACACTCAGCAAGCCGTTGATTTTATTAGCAGAAACCGAGAGAGTCCATTTTACCTGAGCCTTCATTACAATGCGCCCCATTGGCCCTTTGAAGGACCAGATGACGAAGCTATCAGCAATTCCTTGATAGGTAAAGATGGTGTACAAAGTTGGTTGAATTCAGGGTCACCAGAATCTTACGCCGCATTGGTAAAAAGACTAGATGATGGAGTTGGCAGAGTCCTAAAAGCTTTGGATGATGCCGGACTCGCTGAAAATACCCTAGTCATCTTTGCTAGTGACAATGGGGGTGAGAAATTTTCCTATTTTGGACCTTTGAGCGGGAAAAAAGGCGATTTACTTGAAGGCGGTATCCGAGTCCCCACGATTGTTCGTTGGCCTGGAGTCACACCAGCTAACAAGGTCAGTAAACAAGCCATTATCACAATGGACTTAACAGCAACTATTCTTGCAGCTACAGGCACTCAGCCCGATCCGCGTTACCCACTTGATGGTCACAATTTACGAACAGTTCTTAAAGGTGAAAAATCTGTTTATCCTCGAACACTTTTTTGGCGCTTTGGGGGCGGTCAATCTGATGGCAATATACAAAAAGCTGTGCGTAGCGGGGAGTGGAAGTATTTACTCAGGGGAGGAAACGAATCTCTTTACAATCTTTTTAATGATGAAGGAGAGCAAAATGACCTCAAAGAACAATATCCAAGAATATTTCAGCAGCTACGTACCAAATTGCAGCAATGGGAGTCGCAAGTACTGCCCTATCCAACTTGACCAAGAAAAAGAGTGTGAGTGTATAGGGGTATGAATTTTAAGCGGATTGCGTCTCCTCGTCCTGCTAGACCACCGCATAAAGGCATGGTCTGGATTCCAGGTGGAACTTTTATCATGGGGTCTGACCACCACTACCCAGAAGAAAGTCCAGCTCACTGTGTCAGTGTGGATGGCTTCTGGGTAGATCAATACGCAGTCACCAACAAGCAGTTTCAACGATTTGTCAAAGAAACTGGCTATGTAACGCTTGCACAACGTCAACCGATGCTTGAGGATTATCCTGAGGCATTACCAGAACTGCTCGTACCTGGATCACTTGTGTTTCAGCAGCCCAACCATCCAGTCGATTTACAGACTTGTAGCTGGTGGGCTTATGTACCGGGCGCTAACTGGCGACATCCCGCAGGACCTGGAAGTTCTATCAAGGGACGAGAAAATTCTCCCGTTGTGCATATTGCCTATGAAGATGCTCAAGCTTACGCGACTTGGGCAGGCAAATCGCTACCAACCGAGGCACAGTGGGAATTTGCTGCTCGCGGCTCCTTGGATAGTGCTGTCTATACCTGGGGTAATGAATTTGCCCCCAAAGGCAAGCGGATGGCTAACATTTGGGAAGGTCAGTTCCCTACAGCATATTTAAAGCCACACCCTCCTAAACCAGAACCAGTCGGCTCGTACCCTCCAAATGGTTATGGTCTATATGATATGGCAGGCAACGTTTGGGAATGGACAACTGACTGGTATCGAGACCATCACCCGGAAAACAAGACTAAATCTTGCTGTATCCCGGTCAACCCCAGAGGTGGAACTCTTGAAGAGAGCTTTGATCTAAATATACCGTCTCGAATACCTCGGAAAGTTCTTAAAGGTGGTTCTTTTCTCTGTGCTATCAATTACTGTCAGCGTTATCGACCTGCCGCGCGTCATCCAGAAACAGTAGATACCTCAACGTGTCATATTGGATTTCGTTGTGTGGTTAATATTTGACATAAGCAAATATTAGCGCCAGCTTTATCTTCGGGGTTCTTCAAGCTTCAAAAGATTGTTAATTATCTCATCAATTCAATTTTTCCCAAACTCAGCAACTTTGATTTCTATTTTTCCACTTCCTATAGTGACAAAAGAGGGCTAAGTTAATTTTGGGTTAAGTAGGTAGGCGGGAAAATTTATAACTAGATAACGAAATGTAAAATCTCTGAAATTGGCTTGTAGTTGAGGACAGTACGTCCGAGGTGAGACCAGTGCTGCTTTGAGGGTT
>JAQYWN010000960.1 GCA_029379265.1 Rhizonema sp. NSF051 | reverse complement strand
ATCCAATAATTAGAAATATATGCTTCAGCGTAAAGTGGTAATTTAACCTCCACAGAAGTATCAAACAATTGCCAACAGCAACAACAAAAATAGGCGATCACTATAGCAATCCTAAATCATTTCAGCCTACCAGATCCCCGACTTCTTAAAGGATGCTGCGGAGGTGGTTGTTCAGATGCTTTAACGATTCCTAACGGCATTTGTTCGCTCAAAGCTCGCATGGCTCTGCTTACGTTAACGCTGCTATTGCTTTGCCCATGTATTCCATTACACCGGAATCGAACACACCTTAACTGGCAACTTCAGATTCCTCCTGCTGATACCTTGTTGACTCGCGATCGCTCAATTCCTGCATCGTCACCTGTAAATTCCTGAATCAGTTCTAGCCACCGTCGAGCCAATGCTTGCACCGATTCACCTTCTAAAGCGCTACCGTTTTCCATTTCAACCCGAGCTTGCCCGATAAGTTCCTGCCATTCGGCAAGTCGAAGCCGAATCCGCTCCTCACCCAACAGTTGCCGTCTTTCTTTGAGATAGCTTTTAACGCTGAAGCGCAACTACGAACAACATAGAGAAACGGTATTAAGCAATTAACATCTGTAGGATTTTTTCCACATTCTCCAAATCTCCAACAATTCGCCGAATAGGATGGGGCCAAACTCTCATCAGAGTTGGAGTTGCTGAAACCTGATTGATTTCTGCAAGTTCTGGATGAGTGACAACATCAATAACTTTCAAAGTGTAAGGTTGACTTAGATGTTGCTCTAAGAGTTGATGTAAATTCTTCAGGATGCGTTCGCTACCTGGAATTTGTCCGGCAACAAACAGTCGGAGAATATAACCTTGAGTTTTTAGTTGCACCTTTGTACCAACGGTTTGTTGGTACAAAGGTGCTGGTTCGGAAGGCTCTAAGCGTACAATTAAGTCGTGTTCTTGCCAAAGTTGCGGGAATGAGGAACGGTAAGTTGTTAACACCATATAATCGCACAACCCCTCCTGCCAAGGAGACTGTTCCCAGACTAAATCATCTGTATCAAAAATGGTGTTAAGCACAGTCTGATGTCGCATGACTGCCGGATAAGCTTCGGCAAAAGTTTTGATTTGTTGAGTGCGCGGATCTAACCAGTAGTCAATAGTCGCCGTGTAACAAGGCACTAAAAAGTGAGGCGGTTCTGGTAAGTCTAAGATTTCTTGTAAAGTCAAGCATAGATGTAAATGCCATCGACCTTGCTTACTAGGATCAATGCAGTAAATCAAATCTCCTGCTGGTGTAAACAGTACAATGCCTTTGAAAATTTGGGGTAGAGATGGTTTGTTTGAAGTCAAGATAATTGGTAATGGGTAATGAGTAAGAAAATAACCGATTCCCGATTCCCCATTCCTTGTTCCTTATACTCTACCTCGCAGGAATTGAGCCATTTCGTTTGGAGTCGGGGACATCTCTAAAGCAGTTTCTTCAGTAATGCGACCTTCTTGGTAGAGGTTGAGCAAAGACTGGTTCATCGTAATCATGCCGTCAAAACCGGCTTGCTTCATCAGCTCGGTAATTTCATCATACTTACCATCTTTCACCCAGTCTTTGACAGCGTCAGTGTTGATCAAGATATCATGGAAAGCAGCACGCTTGCCATCGGTTGTGCGACATAAACCTTGGGCAATCACTGCTACCAAAGATTCGGCAAGCGCTACCCGCATTGCTTCCTGTTCCTCACCTGCGTAGAGATTGAGAATACGCTCAATCGTTTTCACAGCGCTATTGGTGTGGAGGGTTCCCATAACCAGGTGACCAGTTTGAGCGGCTTTTAACGCAGTGTTAACCGTTTCTTTGTCCCGCATTTCTCCCACGAGAATCAAATCTGGATCTTCGCGCAAAGCGGCTTTCAAAGCGTTGTCAAATTTCCGGGTGTGCATTCCCACTTCCCGCTGTTTGATCAAAGACTTCTGGCTATTATGAACAAATTCAATTGGGTCTTCAATGGTGATAATGTGTTTAGGCATCTCTTTGTTGATGTAGTCAATCATCGCCGCCATTGTGGTCGATTTACCAGAACCAGTGGGACCCGTTACCAAAATCAAACCTTTATGATAGTGGCAGATATCTCTAAAAATGCTAGGTAACCGTAACTGTTCGATTGTGAGAATTTTCAATGGAATCAACCGCAGTACCATTGCATAGCCTTTGAGGGAGTCAAATATATTGATCCGCACGCGGGCAAAATCGTATTGAGTTGCACCATCAAATTCTAAGTATTTTTCAAATTGCTTGATTTCCGCCTCTGTCAGCACCTCCTGCAACCAACTTATAAAAGTCTCTTTATCTGTTTCTGAATAATCTGTTAGCTGCATTTCTCCTCGGTTACGGAAGCGAGGGATTTCACCCACACCTAGGTGAATGTCAGAATATCCTTCATTGTAAGCTTCCTGAATCAATCGCTCTAACGTCAGTTTCAAACTGCTTTTAGAAGGTACGGGAGTAAACACAGGCTGTGGCGGTACAAGCTGAGCAGCAGCGCGATGGGCATTTCGAGCGTCTGAGATATCTAAGGTTTGCGTAGAGGAGCGGATATTGCCCATTGGTGGTGGCGGTGGCGGTGGTAGTGGAAGTCTGTTACGGGCTGTATTTAGGTCAGCGTTTGATTTCAATGGCTGCGTTAATTCTGTCATAAATTTTAAGAAGTGTTTTTTGGAGCCTTTCTTGAGGAGACTTGTGTCGATCCTAAAAATTAGTTTTTAAGAAGAGTGAGAAGTTCAGTTAGTACCTGTATCTTTTTTGTTTTTTCATAAAACTAATTTTCGATTCAATAAATTCTTTTACCCAATACAAACATGTTTAACAC
>JAQYWN010000959.1 GCA_029379265.1 Rhizonema sp. NSF051 | reverse complement strand
GCTTGTCCACTCAGTGTTCCTGAGTCATTTTGTCTTGCGGTAGTCTAAACTCCAGTTAGAAACTTATCGATCATTCCTTCGGGATTACAAATTGCAGCGACGATAGTGTGGAGCCAGAAAATAGCTTGATATTTATCCAATCAGAAGTACGATGGCTCAACGATTTATAAATATGGGAAATATCCGCTCCACCGATCCTCCCAACCAAAATCCTAGAGAAGAAGTTCCAAGCAAAATGACGAATGTCTGAAATCGACTGCATAACTGGAGTAAGTTTTGCGAAGCCAAAGTCAAAGCTAAAGTTGAAGTTCCGATCGCAGCCCAATTGAAAACTCCAGAACCTGCCACAGCCACAGCGAAAGCGACAGCCACTGCTACCGCGACGATCCCCGCGATCGCCACTATGAGCGTAAACCTACTAGCCCCCGCTACAGCCTCAGCTACCACCACTGCTACTAACCCAGTCATCACTACTGCTCCAATTCCACCTACAGATACAGAAGTTTTGAGTATATATCCGGAAACTGAGTAACTTAATAAAACTCCGGCTAGATACAGCCAAAAAGTAGTTTTTGTAGGTTGTTTAGGGGCAGGCAGCAATTGATTACCTGCAACAGGTTGTTGAACTTTGCTCAACTCTTCTACTGTCATAGGTGGATGAGAAAGCACGTCCGGATTTTCAGTGGAATTGCCTAAGAATTCTAACCAATGCTGCATTGATTGCGGACGATCTTTTGCCTCTAACTCCATACCTACCAGAATCGCTTGGTTCACTCTGTCGCTGATGCTGGGATTAATTTGCTTTGGTGGTTGTAGTTCATTACCAGTAGCCCTTTGTGGCGCTGCCGGAGGTTGTTGATTTGTTAACACAAAATACAGTGTTGCAGCCAAAGCATAAACGTCAGTGTAAGCACCTCGTTTCGCCACTGTTTTATACTGCTCAATTGGTGCGAAGCAGTGGGACAAATATGTCGTGTGCGGCTGTGTTGAATCAGGGGTAAATTCTCGCGCAATCCCAAAATCAATTAATACTGCCTCTGTCTTCCCCCCACGTAAGATAATATTTGCTGGTTTAACATCTCGATGCAACAAGCCGTTGTTATGAACGACTGTGAGTGCTTCACCTATTTGGTGGATGTAGAGTAAAGCTTCTGCTTCCGGCAATACACCTCGGTTCATCACCCTATCTGCTAGATGTTCGCCCTGAATGTATTCCATCACCATGCACCAGAGCTGCCCTTCTTGGAAGACATCCTCAACTTGCACAATGTAAGGATGCCTGCATTTTGCTAACCTCAGTGCCTCTCTGACAAAATCTTCTTGAAATTTACTAAAGTCTGATTGACGTTGTAACCGCTCATTCAGGGTTTTGATGACAACGAGATCGCCTTTGTCGTCCCTAGCTAAATAGGTAATTCCAAAACCACCTTGAGCAATAATTCTGATAATGGTATACTTACCACCTTGCAAACGGTCTGTAGATGACCAAATTGTTGTGACTTGTCCGGAACCAAGCAATACCAACCATTCCTGTATAGAACGAGGGCGATCTTGTGCTTCCACTTCCATGCCCTTGAGAATAGCTTGATTCAAGTCATTGCTGATAGTGGACACAATTTCCTGGGGGGAAATTAATGCATCTTTGTACACCTTGCGGTTAAATGAACTCGTAGGCAATTTACCTGTAACGGCATAATACAGACTTGCAGCTAGAGAGTAGACATCGACTGTAGGCTCGCGATTTCCTCGCATCTCCTCATAAGGCGCAAAGCTGGGATTCGCGAAAAATTTAGAGCTAATTGTCGTCGGAACAGTTTCACCAGCAATACCAAAGTCAATGAGAACAGCTTTCCCATCTTGCTGTACCATGATGTTGCCTGGATGAACATCCCGATGCACTAACCCCGCTCTATGTACTACCATTAAGGCATCGCCAATTTGACGCGCATACTTAATTGCTTCAACTTGAGGTAACTTTCCCCGTTGATGTACTACCTGATATAAACTCTCCCCTTGGACGAAATCCATTACCAGATAGTATGTGCCGTTTTCATGAAATAAATCCCTGATCCTCACAATATTGGGATGCTGGTTTTCAGACAGCTTTTCCAGTCGCCGCCCCTCTTCAATGAATCGCTGCACGTATTTAGGGTATTCTGGATCATGTCGCAAAGCCTCGTTGGGAGTTTTTATGACCATTAGCTGATTAAGCAGAGTGTGGCGTGCCTTATAAGTAATCCCGAATCCTCCTTGCCCTAAGAGTTCTTCGATGATGTACTTATCGCTCTGCAACTTGTGCCCAGCTACCCAAACCATCAATTTACATCTTTAAAATAATACGTTTTATTATTACACACTAAAATTCTTTGCGCTCGCACTCACTTTGTGAAACTTAAAGAAGGTGTGCGATCGCTAATCCCATTCAATCTATGAATTAGAAGATAATCGTGCTATTTTTCACTTTTGCTATAGATAACTTTAGCACAAACATCTGTATTTTATCTCAATCTTAGTAAACAAGTACAATTTTACTATATAGTACAAAAACTTTGCGTAAGTCGAATTTGTGACTAAGTGAGAGGCTTATCGTCTTGAAACAAATCGGAACTCGCTTCAATGTTGATTGTGATACTGCTTTTTAGACAGTTTTATCAACAGTGGATCATGAGTAATTTGTAAGGCACAAAAAAAACAAAAAGATGTAATTAAAAGTAAAGTTAGTTAAAATTCTCTTGCTCTCAGCATAGCTGCCTTGTATCAAAGAGAAATTATCACACTCACCTACTTATATAGCAATCCTAAATCATTTGTAAAAAATCACAGTTGTTGATAGAGTGAATATT
>JAQYWN010000958.1 GCA_029379265.1 Rhizonema sp. NSF051 | reverse complement strand
TAACTAATTGCCCGGAAGTGGCGGCGATTTCATGCGAGGTGGCGCTGACTTGGTTAGTGGAAGCGGCTTGCTCTGTAACGGTGGCTTCTAACTGCTTGCCTGTCGCGGCAATTTGGGTAGCGGATCTGGTAATTTGGATACCGGACTTTTGCGTCTGGGATATCAATGAATTCAGGCTTTTCGTCATGTTATGGAAAGCTGCTAGTAATTGTCCAACCTCACTCTCATCTGGTATCATTTTGATAGTGTTTGTAAGATCGCCATCAGCAATCTTCTCTGCCGCATCCACAACTGTTGGCAGCTGCTGCTTCAATGGGAGGGTAATCCACAACCCTACAATGATGGTAGCCAGAAGCGTGACTCCGATGCCAACGATGTACACTCCACCTACAAAGTTCTGAGATGCAGTAATTTCTTCATTGTCTTTATTCAGTTGGTTCTCAAGCTCTTGGAGCAACCGAACCTTCATCTCAGTAAGTTTTGCTACTCGTGGTTTGGTAACTTCAGCTTTCGCAGCATCTAGGTTTTTGGCATCAACATAGCGGAAAAAGATTTGCGAGATTTGATCGTAATTGTCGCCCAGTTGAACTAACTGATTCACCAGTTCTCGCGTTTTTGGATCGGTAACGGTTTGCAGAGCATTGGCTTTGGAGCGAAACGTTTCAAGTCCTGCTTTATAGGTGCCTACATAATATTGGTCTCCTGGAAAAATGAAATATCCTCGGATACTTGCGATCATTCGAGTAATGCCATCAGCCATCTCATCAGTATTCCTAATGTTAGATTGAATTTGCTTAGCTTCTTCTTGTAGTTTGAACGGTCTGCTACTAAATATGGAGATAACTCCACTTAAAACAATTAGACAGATGAAGGGAATTGAGTAGCTGAATAAAATGCGATAGGAGATCTTGTTCCACATGGTAAAAAATGGTTATAAGTGTAGTAATAACTGACAGTAACAAGATTTATCTTGGTTTAGTCCACGGAGTGCAGAAATAAACCTATCATTCAGAATCGCGCTTAGACGCTTACAACTTAGACTTTTGAAATTAAAAATTTCAAATTTTTAATTTCAAGGTAGCGGTGCTAGCTTAATACTTTAAATTGAGAAACAACTCCTTGTAATCCCTGAGCGGCATCATCGAGTTGCTCAACGGCGCGATTCGTTTCCTGTAATGATTGTACCGTTTGCTGTGAAGCTTCACTTAACTGAGCGATCGCCACACTAATTTGTTGTGCCCCCTCAAATTGCTGCGACATACTCTGGCTGACTTCTTCAAAACGTGGTGTCAAACTTTGTACTTGCTCAATCACTGTGGCGATTTGCCCACCGATTTTGCTGACTAAATCCACATTGCTGTTGACTTGTTGGTTAAAGCGATCCATTTGCATCACGCCATTAGAAACAGATGAGTGCATCTCTTTCACCATCTGTTCAATTTCTAAGGTGGCGACTGCGGTTTGATCTGCCAACCGTCGGATTTCTCGTGCAACTACGGCAAAACCTGCGCCATATTCACCTGCCTTCTCAGCTTCAATTGCCGCGTTTAGTGAGAGTAAATTTGTTTGATCTGCCACTTTTGTGATTGTGGTGACGATACTGTTAATATTATTGGCTCTTTCATTCATCACAGCGAGTGCGTCTGAGATGGCGGTGGTGGCTGCGGCTAACGAACGCATTGCTGCTTCCATTTGCATCAAATTTGCTTGAGAGTGACTTACTTCTAATGCAGTCATAGAGGCTCTTTGGGCAATATTATCCATAGTCAAGACTAATTGCCCGGAAGTGGCGGCGATTTCATGCGAGGTAGCACTGACTTGATTAGTGGAAGCTGCTTGTTCTGTAACAGTAGCTTCTAACTGCTTACCCGTTGCGGCAATTTGAGTAGTCGATTTGGTAATTTGAATAACGACTTGATTAACTTGAGAAATCAGCGAATTCAGGTTTTTCGTCATGTAATGGAAGGCATCTTGCAATTTGCCAATTTCATCAGCACTTTCGGCAGTTGGCACAGGGCTTGTGAGATCGCCTTTAGCTATTTTTTCGGCAACGCTTACCACACGGTTGATTTTTGCCCCCATCGGTTTGGCAATTGTGTTACTAAAGTAAATACCGAAGATAATTGCCGTCCCAGGACCAATTATCATACCTAATATCACCCAAAAAGTTGTCTGACTAACGGCTTCGTTAGCATCTTTTTGTATCCTATCTGCTATGTTTGTGTTGTATTCTATAAGTTTTAGAAATGGTGTTTCCAACTTCTTGTATGTAGGTCGTTCAGTAGAAATTACATAAGCAATCATTTGATTTCTTGCTTGAGTAGCGGCTTTAGCTTGTGCAAATTCTGAACTACTTCCTCTGTTTTGGTTAAGTAAGTCAATTTGCGCTTGTCTGGGGTTATTAATATTGAACTGTAGGAATTCAGCCTGTAGTCGGAGAAACTCGTTGACACTGTTCTTCCACTCGTTAACCAGGGGGACTACACTTTGGTAGATTTTTTCTTCATCAGAATCCATCGGTAGTTTTTTATAATTTTCAAATGCTTCATCTACAGCCCTTAGGTTTGTTTTCAATTTTCCCTGATCTTCATTTTTGAGAATCGATGTGTAGTCAGCAATCAGTTGCGATCTAATTGATGCTTGGACTATAGTTTGTGATAAATATATTTTTGATAAATTAACAACACTAGGAAAAGCATTGTTAGTAATTGCATTAATATTGTTACTCAAGCGAGCGTTCCCACTCCAACCAATAATTGATACAATTAAGACGAGCAAACCAACAAAGAGAAATCCGATAATAATGCGTGCTTGTAAACTATATTTTTTCACCCAATAAATCCCTTTTTAT
>JAQYWN010000957.1 GCA_029379265.1 Rhizonema sp. NSF051 | reverse complement strand
CTCTTGCACTTAGTCATGGAATTGACATTCAAATTTCCAGGTGCAAGATCTGAGTATAATAAAATTCAATAGTTCTACCTTTACTGTTCCTAATCCAATTCGTGCAGATATCGGATTTGAAAGTAATGACACAACAAATTCATTTACAAGTGGCACCGTTATTTATGATTTTTGGATTGTTGATCCAAACAATGAAAATAATCCAAGCACTGCCGGATGGTATCCAGTCACTTCAAGTATGGCCTATATTGATACAATGTCCCATAATTATAACGGTGCGAAAGTACAAGTCCAATATCCATATAACAATGGTACTCAGATCCCCGCAGGTGCTGTAACCCAATCTAATAAAATCACTTTCACCCATAATTAAAAACTATGAGAAGAATTATTGCAGCGATCGCAGGCTCTGTTGCTGTTAGCGGTGTTGTTGGTGGCGCTGTCTACCTTAGTTATAAACCAGCACATTCTTCAACTCCGCCACAACTCAATCCAGCTTTGTTGAAGCCAGTAACTATAAAAATACCGAGCAACAAAAATAAAGACAGAGCTTTATTTGCTTTGCCATCACACAAAGAAGTCTCTGGCATGATGACAGCTAGAGCAAAGCAACATGTCCAAAGTACGACAATGATGAACTTTGGTGACTACGAAAAAAACAGAGGCAGAAAAACTATGTTTATCTCTGCTGAACGACAAGTATGGGTAGTGAAGGAGAAGTACAAAGATACTGAAGAATACGCTGGGTTGCATGGTAAATTTAAAGGAGCGACTGTGACAACTCTTGTTGATGCTGAAACTGGTAATGTCATGTCTCAAGATATTGATTATCAGAAGGGCAATTACACCCCAACTAGCGTTCCTGCTCCCATAAATTAAAACGCGCGAAACAGTACTCATGGAGAGCAACAGTAGCTCTGTGACTAAAAATAAGGATGAGTGCTTCGTGTCAACACGCTAATTGCTCAACAGCTTACAGCAGTTTTCACTCTTCATGCACTACATGTTAAAGTGTGGGTAAGGGTTTTAAATCAGATTAGATGTCCTCAGCTGGACTTTCCCCAATACTAACAGGCGCAAAACGCAGTTACCTTGGTTATAGTCCCGCTTACTTGGACCACCAAATGCACCACGCCAATATTTCACTGTGCCATTCGTGAAAAACCAGTCTAATGCAGATTTGGCAAGAGATTTAACCTCTGGATGTTGAGCAAAGTCATAGATATTTACTAGAACTTACGCATTGACAAATTAAACAAGTTGTAACATAAAAGATGAACGCAGGGTATGATCGTCGCTTTCCGATTATTTAAGCTACACGCCAATCATGTCAAGTGTTTATTATTGAATGCTTGTTATTCGTAAAAAGCTGCTGTGGCTATTAGCCAACATATTAATTATCAACTGTGCGGTGTTCAAACAGTATTACCAATACCAATCAATACCGTTCGGAATCGCGAATAAATTCGCTCTCCTTCTTCAGGAGGAGCAGGGGGAGTTTGAACAGCTTGTCATCAACTGTTGTCAGAATTCGACAACAGCCAGTAAGGGCGAAGGTGATCATAAACATATAATGATAGTCAGCAAATCTTAATTTTTTATACTTCCAAGTTCTTTCTTCAATCATAAAATATCGTTTCAGACAAGTAGCTATATTGCTTCTTTTCCCGAAAAAAATGCGTGTTTTAGCAAAGTTTAATGTGATACAGTATAAAAAAACGTATACGGCAAGTACTGATTGTGCCAGACGTTGTTTATTTGCTATAGCGCTAATTTTTTTAGGAGTATTTTTGATAATTAAAGATTCGGCTCATTTTCAATATAGCAGCATAGCAGCATAGCTCCCACGCTTAAAAACCTAGGATTGAGGCTTGGAGGCCTTGTGTCTCGTGTCACTGTCCGCTCGATACACATTTTTTATGTTTTGTGGGCTTTATATTTACTAGCTCATTTTTTATTAAAACATCTTTCCTTCAGTCGGTTGCCAATATTTGTACAAATCTAGATTTTTTGATTTAGGAGACTCGAATGATACCACGCTCATATACTGCATGGCTTGTTCCTCTAGCCCTCACCTTAGTTAGTGTTTGCTCTACAGCAAGAGCAACAGCACAGTCCATCTATCCATTTACTGGCAACTATTCCACAACAGTCAACATTACGCCCATCACTGACAACATTTCACAAGTCGTTGAGACAGGTGAGAGTCTTGACGCTCCTTATGGCTTAAATAAATACGATGGTCTCACATACTCCTTAACTGACGCCAACGGAAATCTCAGTTTTAACAACACTCCAGAGGCTTTTGGTATACAAGGATACCCCTTAGGATACATCGTCTTTGGCGATGGTACGAACAAGTTGTTTGGACTTGGTGATGCCAGTGCTGTACTTAACCCGGAAACCCTTACAGGGAAAGGTAGTGGTGTTGTAAATATCACAGGCGGCGAAGGTATATTCAAGAACGCTACAGGCACACTACTATATTCTGAAGATGACAAAGTTCTTCTGGGACAAAATATAACCTTGAATGGGTTAGCTCTAGTAAGTGGCTCTATCCAATCTCAGCAAGTTCCGGAACCTGGAAATACCGCAACCTTGGTGAGCATAGGCGTGATTGGACTCGGTTTATTGTTGCGTCATCACAGCAAAGTAAAAGCTGTGTAAAGCAATATAATATACTCAAGAAACTTGCAAAGCAGTCTGCGTCTGGGTTTGCACTCTTGCTCGAGTTGGCACAAATTGAACGCCCAATGGTTTTGTCAGGGCGAACACTTGCATGAGGGCGAACACTTGCATGACTCAGATCTTGCACCTGGAAACTTCAATGTTAATTCCTTGACTAAGTGCTAGGT
>JAQYWN010000956.1 GCA_029379265.1 Rhizonema sp. NSF051 | reverse complement strand
TTTATTAAGAGTATCAACAACTGTGATTTTTTACAAATGATTTAGGATTGCTATAGTATTGACTACTACTCACTCTGCGCTGAATAGCAATATTTTGAAGTAGCTAAGTGATCTTTCAACATAGTGCCATTCGCTCCTGCATTTGATATCTACTCGAATTTCATAAAATCTATACTTGCATAATGGTTTAGCTTTTACAGGCAATTTTTCATCTCCTGTCTTCTTTGTCACAATTCTGTAGTCAGTATTTTGAAAAATCAGAGCAAAATAAGCAAATAATATGTTATCAAATTGTTAGTAGATGCGTTTTATATACTTCTTTTTTATTCTTTATGCAGGTAAGTAACAATGTGTAAATTACTTAAAAACTAAAAACTAGTAAAAATACGTAAGACATTCGGTAAAAAATGGCTGATAAATATATTAAAGATTAGTTTGTAGATTGTTCAAATTAAGGACAGAGCCGCGCTCATAAGTAATTACCATCGCTTCCAATACATTCACTATAACTATGCCTTCTCACCAAGAAGAACGAGACTCAATTGATTTCCAACAGTACTGGCTGATCCTGAAAAAGCGTTGGCTGCTTATAGCAGTTGTCATGGGATCTGTGATTGGACTGACAGGGTTAATCACCTTCAAGCAAAAACCGATTTACGAAGCACAAGGCAAGCTACTTTTTAACAAGCAGAATGGTGTCTCTTCCCTCACAGGTTTAAGTGAACAGATCGGACAATTAAGCGGTTTGACGACCCTCAGTAATCCCCTGGATACAGAAGCAGAAGTTATCAGATCAAATGCCATTGTCCAGAAAACGATTGTCCATTTCCAGTTAAAGGATAAGACGGGCAAACCCTTGACAATTGATGCTTTTCTTCAACAATTGAAGCTCCGGAGTATCAGGGATACCGATGTGATGGCGCTTTCTTACCGCAGTACTAATCCCTATCAAGCAACCGCTGTGATCAATTTTTTGATGGCAGATTACTTGGAGAACAATATTCGCATAAACCGAGCATCAGCCAGGGCAGCGCGGGAATTCTTGAGCAGGCAGTTACCTAATGTCGAGAAAAGAGTTGTGGCAGCAGAAGCTGCATTGCGTGGGTTTAAAGAAGAAAACAATGTTGTTGCCTTAGGTGAAGAAGCAAAAATAGGTGTGGAAAGGCTGAGTGAGTTATCAAACCACATAACCGAAGCCCAAGCTGCATTGGCAGATGTCAAATCTCGCTCTCTAGCTTTGCAAAGTCAGTTGAAATCGAATACACAGCAAGCGGTTGCTCTCAACACCTTAAGTCAATCATATGGTGTGCAGCAAGTGCTAAGCGAGTACCAGAAGGTACAAGACCAGTTAACTGTAGAGCATTCCCGCTTTCAGAATGAACACCCAACTATTGTCAATCTGATGAGCAAAGAACAAGCTCTTAAAGAGCAACTGAAACGGCGAGTCGCCAAAACCCTTAACAGTAACCAGATTGTGCCAGAGCAAAATTTGCAAATTGGAGAACTGAAGCAGACTTTGACTGCCAATCTAGTGCAGTCAGATATAGAACGGTTGGGATTAGGGAATCAAATAGGAGTCTTGACGAAGAAATATTCGCTTTTCCACGCACGGTTGAGAGACATACCCCGACTACAACAAAGACAGCAACAGTTAGAACGACAGCTACAGGTGGCGGGAGCAACCTATGAAGAAATGCTCAAGCGATTGCAAGAAGTTCAGGTAGTGGAGAACCAAAATGTTGGTAATGCACGAGTCGTCTCAGAGGCTTTAGTTCCCAAAAAGCCTATTTCCCCCCCACTTGCCTTACACCTGGCACTGGGCGGATTTTTGGGAATCCTATTAGCTGTAGGAACAGTTCTCATGCTAGAAAGTGTGGATAAATCTGTGAAGACAGTTGAAGAAGCTAGCAAGCTTTTGCGTTATCCTTTGCTAGGTACGATTCCTCTATATACTCAAAAAAGCACAGAGAGTAGTGAGCAGAACTTAGAATTGCCTGTACTTAACAATCTCTTTTCGCCAGTAAATGCCGCCTTTGAGATGCTCGTGGCTAACTTGGGTTTCACAGTCTCTGATAAAACACTCAAAGTAATTGTGGTAACTAGCGCAATTCCATCAGAGGGAAAGTCTTACGTTGCAGCTAACTTGGCGGTAGCTACCGCGCAAATGGGACGCCGAGTTCTATTGGTGGATGCGGACATGCGTCACCCCCGTCAGCAGCAAATTTGGAAACTACCAAATATAATGGGGCTGAGCAATGTCCTAGTGGCTCAGACTGAGTTGCAAACCACTGCTCAAGAAGCAGTAAATAACGTGGAAGTGCTTACATCTGGCACAATTCCGCCCAACCCAGCAGCTTTACTGGATTCACAACGGATGGCTTCATTAATCACAGAGGCTACGAGAGAGTATAATTTTGTTATTATAGATACTGCACCTTTAAGTATATTTGCTGATGCTATGATCTTGGGTAAATTAGCAGATGGGATATTGCTGGTTGTGCGTTCTGGTGTAGTTAAATCTACTACAGCTACTGCTACGAAAACACTGTTGGAACAGTCTCAACAACGGGTTTTGGGAATGGTGATGAATGGAGAAATCGGTGGAAGCATGTACGGTTACTACTTTAGTTACTACTACGAAAAAAACAACTCTGCCACAACTGGGAGGAATAAATCTAAGCTCCTTATGAAGTAGGAATATACAGGTGGCAGCATAAAGTTTTTAGGTAAATATGACATTCAGAAGTTATTGCCATTTAGTTTGAAACTTAGTCTTGAATCTCGTGCAATTATTGAAAACGTTATAACCCACATTCCGCACCCTAACTGTCACAAAGGGGTTTTTACTGAATATTTTCTCTA
>JAQYWN010000955.1 GCA_029379265.1 Rhizonema sp. NSF051 | reverse complement strand
TGTGGGAAATTTCTTGACGCTCGATCTGCTTTAGGATCTCTTCTATTTGATGGCTGAGGACTTCTACAGTTTCTACACCGACACTTCTGGAGTCTCCTCTGAGGCTATGAATTTCCTGCCACAATTCCCACAGTGTGTTGTCATCTGGGAATTGTTGCAGGTGTAGCAACCCTGTTTCTAATTTTTGTAAATGTTCAGATGTGGAAAGTTGATATAGATTTCGCAGTTCTTCATCTTCTATCATCATGACAAATCATTGGTTATACCAAGTTGTAATAAGTCAAAGTTGGGCCTGAATTTTAGTGAAGGCAGCTATAATTAATTGCTCAGTTAAACCATATCCTTAAGTGTGAGAGCGATTTCATTAAGTTGCTGAGTACTCAACTTAGTTTGATTGATGCCAATAGCAGTTTCTCTTGCCCCCTTATTAATGCTGTCCATTGCTTGAACGACTTGTTGTATGCCATCAAGTTGCTGCTTAAGATTCAGCGATATTTGTTGGTTGTTCAAAACTACTTTGTTGACGGCTTCCTCTACACCAGTAAATGCTTGCTCTGTTTTTTGAGCGATTTGCACCCCTGCTGCGACTCTCTTCGTACCTTCCTCCGTCACCATTACTGTCGAATTAATCGCACTTTGGATCTCAGAAACTAAGACATAAATCTTTTCAGCAGATCGCTGACTCTGATCGGCTAATCGGCGAATCTCATTAGCAACTACGGAAAAGCCTTTACCATTTTCTCCAGCACGGACTGCTTCAACTGCTGAATTGAGTGCCAGCATATTAGTTTGGTTAGCTAAGTCAGAAACGAACTGGGAGATACTGCCAATTTGATTGGCTTGCTCACTCAGGTGTAGCATCTGCTCTGCAATTATTCCCACTTTCTTTTCCAGGGTGAACATATCTTCCAAGTTTATCCCTACTGCTTTGGTGCCGCTTTCCGCAATTTGAAGTGCCTGTTGTGCAGCCATAGCGGCGGCTTGTGCTTGTTCTGTTGACTGTCGGAAGGAGGCTTCTAGCTCATCCATAGTGACGGTGGTTTCATTCACTGAGGCAGCTTGCAGACTTACTATGCGTTCTTGCTGTTCTACGGTAGAGAAAGTTTGCTGGCTAGAAGCAGAAATTCCATTAATCAATTGTTTAATCAAATTCGTCAGTTGACGTGCCCGCAAAATTCCCAGTGGTAGCACTGTAGCCAGAGAAGCCAAAATAATCAAGATAGCAACGATTTTCAGCGAGTTAACAGAGGCATAAATGGTATCTTTTGGGGCTTGAGTAATAGCTACTAAAAAATCCGACTGCCTTGGATTGAGAACAATTCTTTCATAGGCTAAGATCTGGTCAGTCCCCTGACTGATAACTCCTTGTTGACTATGTAAGATTTGCTTGGTAATGTCTGAGGGATAATCGTTTTCCAATTTCTCATTTTTCTTGAGATCAGCTCCCCACTCCTTTTGAGGGTTGGGATGGGATATGTAAAAGCCACGGCTATCGACGAGTAACGCCTTTTTGTCACCTACATTTGCTTGTTTGATAATTTCTATAAATCTGTTGGCTAATACGTTAGCGATTACAATTCCTCTTTTTCTACCAGATGAGTCAACAACTGGTGTAGCATAACGAATCGTTGGTTTAAAGGGTTTTTCAATTTGACCCCGTTCCTGGTTCAACTCTATAGGTGAAGTGTAGACAACACCAGGAGATAACTTCATTGTCTCAGTGAAGTACGAACGATCTCCCTTGTTTTGCAGTTCTGTTGCAGGGACCACTTTGATATTCGTGCCGTCCCCATCGACTCGCACGATTTCCTGCCCATTTGCGTCTATATATCGCATCTGCATATAGAAGGGCTTCGTCTGTATCAAACTAGCAAAGGTAGTCTGTAACTGCTTGTTCCAGTCGCTTCTATTGTTAGATTCAACAAGACCTTTAATCTCTGGAGTTTTGCTCAGGAACAAAATATCATCACTGCTCCCCTGTGTAATGGCGTTGATCTTCTCAGCTTCATCGTCTAGCTGCTTTTCTAAATTACTTTTTGCTGTGTTGGATAAGGTACTTGTGAAAGAGATAATCCCATAACCTCCCACGATGAGTACGGGAACAATACTGCTTAAAAGCAGCAGGAACAGGATTTGATTCTGAAGTTTTTTTGGCGTCTGAAATTGTTTGAGAAATGTCTTAAACATAGTGGTTCACCTACAAATTTCTAATCTCCATAAGGCTTTTTTTCAAATAAAGGCGGAATAAAGGAGGAGAAATAACGCTCCCGTCAATATCTCCTTTATTCATAAACAAAGGCAGAAGTACGTTTGCCGACGACGGGCAGCTATGTAATCCGTTTTAATAAAAACTACATAGATGAGTATGAAGTAGGGGCGAGTTTGCAAACCCGCCCCTAATTAAAAAAAGAACAAACAGGACTGTAGGCAGCGAGGTAGAAAACGACGCCCTTGTGTAAGTCCCACGATATAGACTGTGGGAGGATAGTAGCATAGCTGTATCTTAAACACCCGTGAATATACCATATGCTAGTATGGACATTAAACTAAAAACAATGTTATATCAATAGGTAAATCCATGCAATTATAAAATACTTCTACTTGCTGTGTACGAGCATATAATAGTGTTTGTACTTGCTGTGTACGAGCATATAGACATTTTTGTGAAGCGTATATGTAAATACTATCATTAAAAATTTTTAGATCAACGACAATTTGTCAATCAGCAATTGTGCTTATCTTTTTATCAAAAATCGAGGTAAGGCACTTACCAGTAAATAAATATCCAGCCGTATGTCGGAATATTGGGCGAAGTCTTGGGGGCGTCTGCAACCGTCCCCAGAGCTTCGCGCGAAGTCTCGCT
>JAQYWN010000954.1 GCA_029379265.1 Rhizonema sp. NSF051 | reverse complement strand
GTTAAAGCTAAGTTAAAAATACTGAGAGATACTGTATTGTAAGTACAGGATGAAAATTAAATGTGCATCTTAGACTAGGGTGTAAGCCAATCGGCTACTTATGTGTCTCAGTAACTTAAAAGCTTATCAAACTTTTAAGTTGGCAAATTCTTTTGAATTTCCGTTAAAAAGCCTAATTCAAGGTGTGTATTCGGTGGCTGAGAGACGCCTGAGTTATACCGCTATAGATTGCAATGGGTGACGACTCCACAAGTTGATACCTTCGGGTAGTGCGTGGACTTCAGCAAAACAAGGACGTCATTAGCTTCGGTAATCCGCTGTGCATTCGCGTTCGCGAAGCGTATATCAGCAAGGATGCTGTTTTTTTTAGTGAATTTGACAATTACGAGAAGTACGCTCATCAGCCGTAAGCTGATATTGACCAGAGATGTTTTCTGAATTCTCTTAACATTCATCCCTACACCCGTCTGAAACGGATAAGGTGTGGAGCAATACTACTTGCTTAAGGATTGTTGTCACAATTTCATTGTGTAGAGACGCAAAATTTTGCGTCTGTGCAAATTGTATCGGTTGACTAATCAGCTTAACTGAGCAGTATTGGTATGTGGGAGATGTCTTTCGGGTTAACTAAAAATACATTGCATCAATTTCCCCTTATTCATCTTAATTAAGGGGCAGTTTGAGATGTATGGTAAACAAACTGAATTGGTATAACCCTTTTTTGTTCCCCTCGTCAGAGGAAAATTTACCATCCTTGTGTCATGGGACTTTTGCAAATAAGGAATTATCCAAGATTCACATGGCTGATGATCCTTACTTAACCCCAGAGCTACTCTAACTTTCAGATTGAGAATTTTTTTAAAAAGGGTTATTCATGGCTTCTCACAAGATCGTGCCAAAATTGACCAACTCTTTACTCAGCAAATTTCTAAAACTGAGAAATCGCCATCTATTCATTGGTGATATTTTTGGTTTCACGACCATACCATTCTTATCTTTGCTTTTGCGCTTTGATGGTAACCTTGCAATTGCCACATATTTACCTGAGCTAGTAAGAGCAACAATACTGTTTTTAGTAGTCAAACTTAGTGTATTTAGGCGGTTTGGTTTTTATAGACGTTACTGGCGCTATGCGAGTGTTGAAGAACTCATATATATAGCTATACTAATGGCGGCTGTAGTATTCCTCCAAACTTTGCTATTTTATGGTTTTTATTATGTACCATATTTTGCTTTTGCTAAACTGCCGCAATCGCTACCATTTATTGACGGGTTACTTTCGTGTATTTTTATAGGAGCGCTGCGTTTTAGTGTTCGAGTGGTAGAAAAACTCAGTACTAGACGAGTGGTATTTAATCCACCAGAGTGCGTACTTATAGTAGGTGCTGGAAGTGCAGGGGTTTCTCTGGTGCAAGAAATGCAAAGAAATCCCCAGTTAGGTTTTTACCCTGTAGCCTTCATTGACGATAACCCTAGAAAATTAAACGCACGCATTTATGGGATTCCTGTATTAGGCGATCGCTACCTAATTCCCGAAGCGGTAAAATCTCTGCAAATTCGTAAAGTCATCATTGCAATGCCTACAGTTTCTGGGCGAGTGATTCGGGAAATTGTTGATATTTGCAAAGCAACTGGAATTCAAACCTGCACCTTACCAGGAATAAATGAAATCATTAATGGTCGTGTACGAGTAGATAGTATTCGGGATGTCCGGATTGAGGATTTACTAAGACGTGAACCTGTACAGACCGATCTTGAGCGAGTTGCCCATTTTCTTGAAGGCAAGAAAGTGCTAATCACAGGTGCAGGCGGGTCAATAGGGAGCGAACTTTGCCGTCAAATTTACAAAGGTCGCCCTGCTGAAATGATACTGATAGGACACGGTGAAAATTCTGTGTTCAATATTCAACAAGAACTAGAACAACTTGTCCAAGTACTCAAAAACGATGGCAAAGCACAAGGACATACTCCTCGTATTTTCACCTTCATTTGCGATATTCGCTTTCAAGATAGACTCAAACACGCTTTTGAGGAATTTTACCCTGAGGTGATATTTCATGCTGCGGCTCATAAGCACGTCCCCCTCATGGAATTAAATCCTTCAGAAGCAATTACCAACAATGTGCTTGGGACAAAAAATTTGCTGGAACTAGCGCTGCAATACGATGTGAAAAATTTCGTGATGATATCGACAGACAAGGCTGTTAATCCTACCAACGTTATGGGCGCTAGTAAGAGAACTGCCGAAATGTTGGTGCTGCAAGCTGCAAAACAAAGTGGCAAGCCTTATGTTGCTGTGCGTTTTGGCAACGTTTTGGGTAGTAGGGGTAGCGTTGTTCCCACCTTCCAAAAACAAATTGCTGCAGGTGGTCCAGTCACAGTTACCCATCCTAATATCTGTCGTTATTTCATGACCATCCCAGAGGCGGTTCAACTTGTTTTACAAGCGGCGCTACTTGGTCGGAGTGGTGAAGTGTTAATGCTAAATATGGGCGAACCAGTCAAAATTGTGGACTTGGCAAAGCAACTAATTCGCCTTTCAGGATATGAAGTCAACGAAGACATTGACATTGTGTTTACAGGGTTGCGACCAGGGGAAAAGTTATTTGAAGAGCTGTTTATTTCCGGAGAGGAGTACGAACCAACCCAACACGAAAAACTGTTTGTTGTGAAAAATGCTAGTCGCATTATTCCCGAAGATTTGGCTGTGACTGTGGAGGCATTATGTAAGGCTGCAGCTAAAAATGATGCAAATCATATCATATTTTTGTTACAGCAATTGGTATCAGGTTATAAGTCAAAATCCTTACAAATAGAGGCTTCAAAAAATAGTGCTATTATGAGTGAACTAAATGAAAATATGTTAGCATCATAA
>JAQYWN010000953.1 GCA_029379265.1 Rhizonema sp. NSF051 | reverse complement strand
ATTTTATACTAAAAATAATGTATAAAAAAATACATTATTTTTAAACGAGGTGATTAGTGCTACGATTCGTTACTGTGCCAAAACCGTTGCTCTACAACATATCCAATATTTAAACTCAGTTTTTTACCAGTGCTACAGCCTTATATAAATACAAAGCAATGAGCGGTGTTGGACTATTGAAACATAGCCAACCAATTTTAGTTTTTGAACTACCCAGACAGCGATCGCTTTTCGTATCCCTACGGCATCCAAAACATTGCTCTACGACACATCCAATGTTTAAACTCACTATTGCACTAGTGCCGCCGTCTTATATAAATTAGAAACAATGCAAGGTGTTTATCTATTAATTGACTAAAGAAAAAACATCATACCTTGGTGACAAAATAATAATTAATCTTGCAATGTATAATTAAATACGTTGATTTTTAAAAACTTAAAATGGCAGAACTTAGCGCTATTCCGTTTACCCATACCCAAAATGCACCGGAAGCACCATCTATTCCGTTTACTCATACTCAGAATGCACCAGAGGCTCCTTTAATTCCATTTACCCACACTCAAAATGCGCCGCAAGCTCTAACACAACCTAATATTGTAATCCCTCAATCTGCACCATTTGCTCGCCAGGTACCAGAACCATCAATGCTGATACCGATGCTGCTTATCATGTCAATGTTTTTAGTGAAGCGAGCGCTCCCCATCTTTACAAAATAATTTACCAAAAGAAAAACCCTGTTACTCACCGAAGTAACAGGGTTTTTCTTTTGGTTTGTTCTAATTCTGTGGTGGCTGTTGCAGCATGGCTCCTTTGGGAGTAAAGTTACCTCGTGGATAAACCACATCTTCGCCTAGCACTTGTCCTGTCTCGGCATCAACAATATTGGTAACTGTTGCACCTTTAAAAGATCCGTGCAGCCCTTGATAATTTTCAGAATCTTTGAATTTTTGAGAGACTATCCATACTTGACGATCTCTAGAGATTGTTTGAGATTTGCGATTGTGAGTTTTTTCATAGTCGCCAAAATTCATCATTTGCATTCCCTGAAGATGCTGGTGAGCTTCAGGGGTCATTATTGCCGAAACATCAGCTTGAGTAGGTAGTTCAAACCCAGCAGTTTGCTTGTCTTTGTTGGAATGCAATATCTCAGTTGGAGCTTTGAGCAAGGCTGGGTTTAATTGTGGAATAACTTCGGAATGGGCTGGCTTAAAACCAAGATATCCAACACCAGTGATAATTCCAATAGTACTAAGAGCGATCGCTGCAATATACTTTTTTTGCATAATATTAATTGTGGTTAAATAAGAATCGGTTCGATTGAGTCACTGCACCAGCCGGAACAGTAGTTCCATTGTTGTATGGATATTGAAAATTTACACTAGCACCGTTATAGTTATTGCTTGTTATTTGAGTAATAGCAATATTTGGATTAACTGGGTACCATCCAGCCGTACCAGGATTTGTCTCGTTTGAAGGATCGACAATCCACCAGTCGTAACCAATCGTGCCGCTTGTCCAAGAATTTCCAGTATCTGAAGATTCTATTCCCATGTCTGCACTAATTGGATCAGAAACGGTAAAAGAACTTCCATTGATAACAGTCGTAGGATTGTAGTCAATATAAACTTGATAATCCCCTGAGCCGTCTGTCTTTTTTCTAATAATGAAATTGTGGGTTCCGGTTAAATTAGCTCCAACTTCACCTTCTCGGAATGTTGTTGTGTACGAAGAACATGTAGACCCACTTGCTCCTGCACACCCATTCGTTGCAACAAAAGAACCCCGCCAAGCAGTGTCAAGAGTCTTGTCGCTAAATGAACGATATATATTGCCATAAAGTGTCCCCGTCTCGATCCATTCGTTCCCGTTGCCATACGAAAAATTAAGCCAAGTTTCTTTCGTAATAATTTGTCCACTTGTTGGATTGTTGTTAGACAAATCTTCGCCAGTATTTTGACTGACAAAATAAGTGCCATGAATAGGCACATTGCTGTAAGTTCTTCCTAACGCATAAAAATGAGGACTCAGCGAAGTAGCTGATGCTGTCATTGGATTCAGCAAAGCGGCGATCGCTCCTAACAAGCCCCAGCTTAATTTTCGTTTCATATTTCACTTTTATAGTAATTTATAAATACTATACTACTTTTATACTCAGTATTTAGTTTTTGAACGTCAGATTTTTTTAGTCACTCAGAGTTCAAAAACTAGTATTTGCAACACATCCAATATCAAAACTCAATTTTGCACCGATGCCTCTTCCTTATATAAATAAAAAACAAAGCTTGGTGTTCAATCGTTAGGGACTTGCCAAGTTTACTTTGCTCTTGCTAGAGAAAAACTCAAAGGAGAGATCGCTATCTTGGCTGCTACAACCACTTTAGCTAAACTTCCTAAACCGCTCGTAGCAACAAATCCAATATCAAAACCTAATTTTGCACCAATGCCGCTGTCTTATATAAATCAAAAGCAAAGTGTTCAATCGTCAAGAATCTGTCATGCTAACTTTACTCTTGCTAGAGAAAAATTATTGGGGAGATCGCTGTTAAGGTTGCCACAACCACTGTCGCAAAAGTTCAAAAATTAGTCATATCAATACATCCAATATTAAAACTCGGTTTTGCACCAATGGTTCTGCCTTATATAAATTAAAAACAAAGCTTGGTGTTCAATCATTAAGTAACTGCCGCACTGACTTTGCTTTGGTCAAAGTAAAAACTCGCTATTTTGAAATATGCTGAGAACCCCACGCCAAACTTCGTAAACCCCTCCCAGCAACCAATCCAATATCAAAACACGATTTTTTACCAGTGCCTCTTCCTTATATAAATTCAAAATAATGCCGGTGTTCAATGTAGAAACTTCATTAAGTTATACTG
>JAQYWN010000100.1 GCA_029379265.1 Rhizonema sp. NSF051 | reverse complement strand
TTGTTGAACTACTAATCCAGACAATCTTAACCTTAAAACAATTTCTGGCTGAATTTTATTTGCCTGGAACTCATCTTTCTCTAAAATTTGCCGATAAGTTTCTAGTAAGTTAATTTGGTATTTTTCATCTTCTACAATTCTGTCTTTTATCGTTTTTAAATGTGGAGGATTGTCCTGAGATTCCCAATTATTAACAATCTTTGCTCTAACGATTTCTTCGATTTGCTGCCTCTCATTACCTACGGTTAACCTAAAATCAATTTGGCTGACTAGTTGACAGAGGTTTTGAGTGAGAAAAGGTTGTCCGCCAGTCCAACGCAGAATTTCCTTCATTACCGATTGAGTATCATCTGCTTTCTTCTGTAACCCTTCAACTAACGGCTGGACTTCTGTGAGTTGAAAACCTTGCAGTTCAATTCCCATCCCAATATTGAAAGGCGTTTTTGTTCTATCTTTAATTAAATCTGAAGGAGTCGCTACTCCTAACAGAACAAAGGTGAGACGCTTCAATTCTGGATTGATGGCGCGTTGGTTGTAAAAATAGCGAATCAGGGCAAAAAAATCATCAAGGCAGTATTCTAAACCCAAAATGCTATCAATTTCATCAAGGAAAATCACAATTGGTTGGTCAATTTTCTTGAGAAGTATCTTCTCAATGAACTCGCTAAATCTTTTAGCTAGCGGTAAGTATTCACGTTTCTGCCACCAACTTTCCAAATCAAATTGTTCCCATAATTGAAAAGCACTCAATAAACTATCAATGAGGCTCCAGTACCACTTTTCTCTGGTCGTATCATTTTCACTACCAAATTCAGTCAGATCGACAAAAGCACTGGCAATTCCATCATTTTGCAGTTGTTGCCTCGTCCGCACGCCTAAGCTAGACTTGCCCATCTGCCGAGAGTTGAGTATATAGCAATAGCAACTCTGTTTTAAGGCTTGATAGAGAGCTTTGTCTGCCTGCCGCATGACATAAGTTGGCGAGTCAATGGGAAGGCTACCTCCTACCTGATATTTGTTATTGTTCATAATACGTAGCGGAAATACTGGTTATATAAATGACAGCGAGGCATTACTTTGTTATCTTGTTTCTTTACTAATCCCATGCTCCACAATAGATAAGTTTTCATTGGATCTAATTCTACCCAACTTGAAGCTGTGACGACTGTTTTATATGCTTTTAAAAGATCTGCATCCTGACGCAGAATTGCTAATAGCCCTCGCAAATGATCCCTGTAGATTCCTTCTTCAGTGGGTGCAAGTCGTAATAATTGTTCCAAGCTTACGGGTTGAGTTGCCAAATGATATAGCGCCAACCGGATTAAATAGGGATGTCCCCCAATGATCATCATCAATTTCTCGACTTGGGAATCTCCCCACCCCAAGGAGTGACGAACGGCTAAAGTTTTTATCTGTTCTAGGGTAAACTCTGATAGCTCGATAGGTTTGCCCACGTTGAAAGGAGATTGAGTGGCTTTCAGTTGAACGTACACCTCCGTTGAGTGAGAAATGATTAACCGCAGCTTACTCCAAATGGGCATAGTTTTTGCCTTCTCATGCCAGAGTCGCAAGAGTGTCAAAAAATCCTGCGCGACAGCATAGGGAAAAATGCGCTCGACTTCATCCAACCCTAAAACTAAGGGACAGTTAATTTGAGACAACAAATATCGCTCAAAATAAGTTGTGCAACCATGTCTTCGTTCAGAAGAGCCTTTCCAATGCTCTGTCAATCGCTCTTCTAGTTCCAGGCGTTCTCCGACAATAGTGCAAAACCAACGCAAGAATTCTTCTGAATTATCTAACTTCTCTCGATCTGCTTCTGCAAGGTTAACCTCGACAGTACGAATTTCCACTTTCTTTTTAGCTTCAGCAAATATTCGGGACATCAATGAGGTTTTCCCCATCAACTTTGGGGCTTTAATGCGAATCAATGCACCGGATTCGAGAATTGCTTGAGAACAGTACAATTCAATATTATTCTGGGATAGATAAAAATAGGACTCTAGGGGAACTCTGCCATTGGGATATTCAAGCGAAGGATACCCGACTCGCTTGCGAGCCGGAGGAGCAACCCATTCTGGCTTGAACTTGAAGCACAAAGTTATTAACTCATCTCGGTGAGAACAGCCGCGATTGTCAACATTTTCTGTTAAGGTAAATTTCCTACAAATATTGGCAAGATGAGCTCTAACATTTTCCTGTGTACAAGATAAAACCTCTGCGATCGCTCGATCATCTTTCCCTTCCAGGAATAGCCGTAAAACTTTTTCTTCCTGCTTGGTTAATTTCTCCAGGCTTCTGTCAAATGTTTCCTTTTGCATCCGTAATTAGGGTAAATTAGCTTTTGTGCTCTGGTTTTCACTCTAAGCTTAGTCAACAAGCAGGCTGTAAGAGCAAGTGTTGAAGAATTTAAACAAACACAGAAATTATCAGAAAGAACTCAGGAGTCAGGAGTCAGGAGGAGCCAGTGCTGTTCAAAGCAGCGTCTGGTGCTCCTGAGAAGACGGAGAGCCAGTGCAGGCACAGGAGCGTTCAGGAGTCAGAAGAAATAAGAATTGTCAGAGACAACTTTATGGCGACAGGTATGACTCGAAGCTTTTAGACATAGTAGCAAGCTTGTTAGTCTTTCTACACTGAATCAATAGTACTGGGATTCTTCTGAGTAAATAGTAATAGAAAAACAAGGAGAAGACTATTTAAGGCACCGTTAGTCAACATTAATGAAGCTATAGCAATCCTAAATCATTTGGGAAAAACAAAAAAGGTTGAAAGCCTTATAAAGAGGTGCTTTGAACTTCTGGAGATTTTCACAACTCAAATAGGATTGCTATATGTCTATTTTACTTCATGCTTCTACATAACCTTGCTACTAACCCACATCACACAATAATGATATGATGAACAATAAGCCTGCATCTGTTTATAGCGCAACCCCCGACTCTGATTTAGTATTAATGTCTCATATTGCAGAGGAAGGTTTACGCCAAGCACAACAAACTTTCAACATGGCTCGTCAAAGTTTCATACTTGCATTAGTCATGACAGGAGCAAGTGCCATTGTCGGGTTTGTGGGTGTTGGATTTTTACTATCTGGGAAAGCTTCCGAGGGAAGTGTGACAACTGCTGGAGGACTTGTCTCAAGCATGGTTTTCACCCAGCTTGCCAAAGATGCTAGCGATCGCCTCGACAAAGCTAATGAACGCCTCGACAGAATAGCAACAAAATTTCATAACGAAGCGGAGTTCCAAAATGGGCAAACATCCTGAAGCGTCAACAAGGAATGTAGATAATTCAGGCGGCTCGGAATGCTCGGGGCGCGAGTTGTTTACAAAGAAAGGCAGAGGCTCATCCATTATGCCTACCATTACCACCCTGTTGTAGTAAATACTGCCAGATTCGCTGTATTTCAGTTTGCCATGCTTGACGGTCAATAGCTGCCTGTTGTCTGTCTTCTGCTGCTTGCGCTCTATCTTGATCAGCTTGTGCTCTATCTTGGTCAGCTTGCACCTTAGTTTCTGCTATTTGTTGAGCTAATAAGTTGATGTTGTGGTTGGTTTGCTCAGCAAAGGTATTGAGATTAGTAGTAAGAGTATTGATGCTGTTGGCTAAGGTGTTGATGGTTTCATTTTGAGCTATTACTGTTTCACCAATATTGGTAAAAATCTCTTCCACCCGACTCAAACGTGTTTCTATCGACTCTGGTTGGTTTGTGGTCATATGATGTCCTACTCCTATACAAACACAATTTTAGGGTAATAAAGGGAATCACGCGCCGAATCCCTTTTTTCTGATTAAGATTGTTTCTATTATTCTTCTGACAAATCTCGGGAAGATTGAATTTTTGAGTCTCCCATAAGTGTTCTCAAGTTATCCCTACACCCTAAACCTCTGACTTTTCCACATACCGTGAAAAGTCAGACATCAACCCTACACAATTGCTCTGTCATTGAAGTAGAGCGTTACAATAGTTCAATTTGGTAAACTGGACATACTTTAAATCAGCAATGCCTTTTCTTTTACATGTTGTTAATACTAACGATTTGGATTATCATTACGCTGTCAGTATTGCTGAGTGTACTTTTAATCATAAATACCCGTGTTCAGGTTAAAACTCAAGCTCTATCTTTGAAAGAATGGCTTGTTGTCGATCTCACCCAACCCATAACATCAACTATTCCAATTTGGTTGGGAGATCCTCAGGTTGAAATTCAACCGTGGGCAACAATTGCTAAAGATGGATACTTCATCAACCGAATTGCAATTGGAGAGCATAGCGGTACACATTGGGCAACGCCAAACTCTTTTATTATTGGAGCAACAAGTGCAGATCAAGCTCCAGTCGAAAAACTGGTTGCTCCGGCAGTTGTTATTGATATTCAACAGAAAGCGGCACAAGATGCAGACTACTGTCTTTCAGTTGAAGACGTACACATGTGGGAAACTGCAAATGGTGAAGTTCCATCAGGTAGCATTGTGATTTTGTTTACAGGGTGGCAAGAAAAATGGCTTGATTCAAAAACCTTTATCAATCAGGATAAACTTGGTGTGTCTCACTGGCCAGGTTTTAGTGGTGCATCAGTCGAATTTTTAGTGAGTAGGCGTCAAATTGCTGGACTAGGTACTGATACTCACGGTGTCGATCCTGGTAGCGATCGCTCTTTTGCTGCGAGTTCTGCCATTTATGCTAGTAATGGCATAATTCTCGAATGTCTCGGTGGATTGGAGAAACTACCTCCAAAAGGAGCAACGCTTGTTGTGGGTGGCTTACCAATCGTTGGTGGTTCTGGTAGTCCAGCACGTGTTTTAGCTTTCATGCCACCACATTAAACTCATACTATACGAAGTCTCAAAAATCTGCTAGTTAACAAAATTTATACCAATTTCAATAATGGTTGCAATACATGAAGATACTTATAGGATAAATCATTACGTCCTTGATAGTAGGGAGGACTGGGGGGATCAACGGCAGTAAAGCCTGGCGCAATTGAATTAGCTGCATTCGTTACGTTATATACATTACCAGTATCAGAAAGACTGTCACCGATGAAAAGTCAGGTATTAGGACTAATGCTTGCTCAAACCGATGAAAATTTGTCACAGTAAGAAGTAGGAGTTTATAAAAGCGCTCTTTCTAACTCCACTTTGTGAATATGACTCAAACTTTTGAAACCTCAACAAGTGCAGACTATTATGTTCGTGCTGCTAAACTAGCAGATGTTCAAGCAGCAGGCAGTTTGCTCCAACACATAGAAAAACATACAATAGCTCTCTTTTATTCTGATAACAAAGTTTATGCAATAGATAACCGTTGTCCTCATATGGGCTTTCCTCTTCAAGGCAGCACATGTAAAGATGGAATTGTGACTTGCCCTTGGCATTATGCCCGCTTTGAGCTTGTTAGTGGTGGAACTTTTGATTCCTGGGCAGATGATGTTCGTGCTTACGAAGTAAAAATCAAAGATGGGTTCGTATGGGTAAATTTGGCTACCCAAGTTGACTCTCACGTACATCAACGTCAGCGGCTTCAAGATGGGTTAGAACAGGGCATTTCTCTAGTTATTGCCAAATCTGTCATTGCCTTACTAGATATGGGAGCAGATGCTACTGAACCATTCCAGATAGGATTGGAATTTGGGACTCGTTATAGCATGTCAGGTTGGAGTACAGGTTTAACTATCCATACTTGTATGATGAACCTACTCCCTTACTTAGATGCAGAAGACAAGCCTCGCGCTCTCTATCAGGGACTTTCCGCAGTCGCCCGTGATAGTGCAAGTGCGCCGCCTCATTTTGTTGTTCACCCATTGCCCAATTCTACTATTGAGTTGGAGAGCCTTAAGGGATGGTTTCGCTCCTTTATTGAGCGGCGCGATCGCGAAGCAGCAGAACGCTGCTTGGTGACGGCGATTCGCTCGGGTGTAGACAGACAGCAAATTGCAGATATGCTATTTACTGCTGCTACTGACCACCGCTATATTGATGCTGGTCATACACTAGATTCTATTAACAAAGCTTTGGAAGCTCTTGATGCTGTAAATTGGCAAGGCGCAGAGTCTGTTCTAGCAAGTCTCGTTTCTGGTTTAGCGAACGCCTCTCGTATGGAAGAATCAAATTCCTGGCGTTATCCGGTGGATTTGGTGGAAATTTTAGAATCGGCTTTTGAGCGGTTACCTGTAGTTTTATCAGAAGGAAAACTGAGCAGGGGAACTTGGTTAGGTAGAGATTCGTTGGTTCCTATTCTGTTAGGTGAGGATGCTTTTGCAATCGCTGATGCACTTTTGACAGCTTTAAAAGACGGTTGCACCCCTCTTCAACTCATAGGAGTTGTGACTTACACCGCAGCCCTCCGCGTTGCTCGCTTTCATACCAACAATGATCACGGGGATTGGGATACGGCACACCATCCCTTCACTTTTGCCAATGCGGTACATCAAGGATTACGACGAGTTCCGTCACCACAACTACTCAGGGGTGTGTTCGATGCCGCAATGAGCGTGTATCTCAATCGCTTTTTAAACGTGCCACCAGCACGACTCCCAGAACCAAAAGATTTAGCTGAGAATCCAGAGGAGATACTTGAGCAATTACCAGATTTATTAGATCGTCAGCAGCAGGTAAATGAAGTCAGTCAGTTGGTTGCCCAGTACCTTTATAGTGGCGGCTCTTCTGAGCGACTGATGGCAATGCTGGGTAAATTGATGCTGCGGGAAAACCGAGACTTCCATGTGATTCAAGAACTAGAAGCAGCTTTTCGTCAGTATTCGTTGTTAGGTGATACTTCAGTTGGTGTGAACGTACTAGTTGCTGCAGCCAGGTATCTTGCTTCTCACTCACCGACGATGCGAAGTCAAGCTCAAACATATCAAATGGCTTATCGGTTGCACAAGGGCGATCGCCTATTTGAAGAGTAAATATCGGAATTGCTTAAATAACCCGTTCGCGATCGCTCTGTGGCATAACCAGTTATACCAATTTCCTAAAACTTCGCCAGACATTAAATATCCAGAAAGGGCGAACAGCCGGAAAGCCCTTACTCTCTATCTATTGCCTTCTTTGAAAGAATGGGTAATACCATTTCACGCTCATTCCTGATACAAATAACGGGTTTCTCATTCTTTCCCCCTGCTAAGAGCTCCCTGCTAAGACTGCTTACCTATTTGTATCAATTTTAAAGTGAAACAGTATAACTTACTCACCCGATTTATTGTTGCTAAATCTTGATAATCTCGGCAACGAACCTCTTTTTCAAAAACAGTCAGGTGATTATTCAAAAAATTAGCAAGTATGAAAAAAATTATAATTTTATCAGCTAATCCCAAAAATACCAATCAGCTTCGTTTAGATGAAGAAGTGCGGGAAATTCAATTGGCTTTAGAACGTTCTCAAAGCCGAGAAGAGTTTCAACTCATTACCAAATGGGCAGTGAGGATTAATGATTTGCGTCGTGCAATGCTTGATGAGTCACCACAGATTGTACATTTCTCTGGGCATGGTATTGGTACTGGAAATACAGAACTAAATAATCTTGAACTTTCAAGCCAGCGTGAAGTGGTTCGTCTACACTCACAGCCCAGTGGCATAATTTTAGAAGATGACTCTGGGCAAGTGCAATTGGTTAGTACAAAAGCACTCACAGAATTGTTTGAGCTATTTAAAGATAAAATTGACTGCATACTACTGAACGCCTGCTATTCCCAAACTCAAGCAGAAGCTATTTCTCAACACATTGACTGCGTTATTGGCATGAACAGTGCTATTCTAGATAACGCTGCGATTAAGTTCTCCATCGGGTTTTATGATGCCATTGGTGCTGGTAGAACTTATGTAGATGCTTTTAAATTTGGTTGTAACAATATTAACCTGAATAATATTCCCGATAATTTGATTCCTGCTATTAAAAGTCGAAATCCTTCTAAATCTTTATTCCCACCTAACTTAAAGGAGAAAAAAGCAAATATGAGTAGCGGTGGACGTACCATAAATATGGGTAGCGGTAATTACAACGAGCGGATTCAAGGTAACTACGTACAGGGTAATTACTATGCGGCTGAGCAAGAACAAAGCTATGCTGAAACTGCTACTGAAATTCAGAAGTTACTGGAACAGTTAGATAAATCTTATCCTAGCAATACTACTGCTGGTAAAATGGCGATCGCAACTGAGGCTATTGAATATATTGATAGTAACCAGACTTTAGCACAGCGGGTACTCAGTGCGTTGAAGGCAGGTGGTGTTCAAACTTTAACACCGTTACTTAATCATCCTGCTGCTAACTTTGTCATTGGTGCTTTAGAAGATTGGCAGAAAACTAAGAGTAGTTAAACCTTTTTTCTACTCTTTTCTCAGTAAATATATTTAGTCTGATAAAAGTATGCCGGAACATCAGGAGCCAGAGAATCGCGAGATTGATATGGGTAGCGGTAATTATAATGAGCAAATAGGACGTGATTATTATGATAATCGAAACTACGTCAATAATTATTCATCAGAACCGGAACAGGCAAAGTTAAATCCCCCAAATAATCTTCAGTGTACAGGCTCAACAAATTTTGTCGGGCGAACACATGAACTTACCATATTGCGAGAGAGATTGCAACAAATAGGTACTGTACCCTTGACTGCTATTGCTGGTATGGGTGGAGTTGGTAAAACGGAATTAGCGATTCAATACGCTAGGCAGCATGAAACAGACTATCCTGGTGGTATTTGCTGGTTATCAGCTAGAAAATCAGATTTAGCAGCTAATCTCAGGCAGTTTGCCCAACTTCATATGAATTTGGAAGTCCCACAAAAAGATCGTCATGGAAGGTTACTGAATCTGACTCAACAGGTAGAATGGTGCTGGCAGAATTGGCAACCATCAGAGGGATTAGCATTAATTGTACTAGATGATGTGACAAATGTGGAAAATTTTCGGCATCTGTTGCCAAAGGCGAATCGCTTTCGGGTACTGATAACAACAAGGTTGCGGAATCTAGATGCAAATATTGAGGAGATTTCCTTAGATGTACTGTCACTGCAAGAGGCTTTACAATTATTAACAGCAGTGATGGATGACAAAAGAGTAGAAGAAGAGGAAATAATAGCACAACAGTTATGTGAATGGTTGGGTTATCTCCCTTTGGGTTTGGAATTGGTGGGAAGGTATGTGGCGAAAAAGCCTCCGAACTACAAGTTAGCCCGGATGTTGCAAAAACTCAATGAACAACGACTGGATAATGAAGCAATCAACAGCTCTAGCTCAGTAATGCAACAATCCCTCAGTACTGCACAGCTGGGAGTTTTAGCAACATTTGAATTAAGCTGGCTCTCTCTTACTCCGACAACACAACTTGTTGCTGCATTCTTAAGCTTGTTTGCACTAAATATCTTTGCCTGGAAATGGGTAGAATCTGCAAGTGAATCGCTCAATTGGAGTTCAACTGATGTTGAGACAGCTAACGAGCAACTATATGAACTTTATTTAATTCAATCTGTAGAGGATACATCCGGTGAGTATAAAATTAGAATTCATCACTTAATTCGCGAGTTTCTGCTGGAGAAGCTAGCTGCACTTCAAGAAGCTGATGATTTGAAACGGGGGTTTGCAAAGGTGATGGTGGCGATCGCTAAAACAATTTCTAATTCACCAACTCTTGAAATTATTACTCGAGTCAAAGATGCTATCCCCCATTTAATGAAAGTGGCACAAAATCTGACAGATGCAGTGAGTGATGACAATTTAATTTCGGTTTTTTATGGGTTGGGTAGATTTTATTCTGGGCAGGGATTGTATGCTTTAGCAGAACCTTGGTTAGAGCAATGTGTATCAGTAGTTCAATGCCGTTTGGGAGAGTCGCATACCCATGTCGCCACCAGTTTCAACAACCTTGCAGCACTCTACGCTTCTCAAGGCAAGTACGTAAGAGCCGAGCCATTATACATTAAAGCATTAGAATTAAAGCAACGGCTGCTTGAAGAATCGCATCCCGAAGTCGCCACCAGTTTCAACAACCTTGCAGCACTCTACTATTCCCAAGGCAAATACGTAGAAGCCGAACCGTTATACATCAAAGCCTTAGAATTAAGGCAACGGCTGCTTGAAGAATCGCATCCCGATGTCGCCACCAGTTTCAACAACCTTGCAGCACTCTACTATTCGCAAGGCAAGTACGTAGAAGCCGGAGAATTATACATCAAAGCATTAGAATTAAGGCAACAGCTGCTTGACGAATCGCATCCCGATGTCGCCACCAGTTTCAACAACCTTGCAGCACTCTACTATTCCCAAGGCAAGTATGTAGAAGCCGAACCGTTATACGTCAAAGCATTAGAATTAAGGCAACGGCTGCTTGGAGAGTCGCATCCCGAAGTCGCTACCAGTTTCAACAACCTTGCAGAACTCTACCAATCCCAAGGCAAGTATGTAGAAGCCGAACCAATATACGTTAAAGCATTAGAATTAAGGCAACGGCTGCTTGGAGAGTCGCATCCCGAAGTCGCCATGAGTTTCAACAACCTTGCAGGACTCTACCAATCCCAAGGCAAATACAATGATGCTGAACAATTATACATCAAAGCATTGGAAAATGCTTCAAAAAGCTTAGGGGTAAGTCATCCTAACACAATTACTATCTGTGAAAATCTGAAAATCTTGCGTGATAATCATGCTTAACGCTCATGACATGGCTTTAGCGTTAGCGAGTCAACGAGCGTCAGGGTTCTTCGCCCTTACAGGATATTTGATATGTATCGAAGTTTTAGGGAATTGGTATAAAATGAGTAATAGTGGGCAATTCTGGGCAAGGATTAAGTTACAGTTCCTAACCCCCATTACCAACTGTTACCCGTTTTATGAGAGTATAGTCTTGGGTAGAAATGTGGTCATCTAGTCTGTCTACTCTTAAGCGCAAGCCGCAGATAAACTTATCTGTCTTGGTGACTCTCCTTTCAACTTCCCATCCCAAGACTGTACGGCATAATTCTAAGACATCAGAGGAGAAGTTCTTATGAGAGTTGGGCTTGTCGCCAACTTGTCGGCAGTAGTGATTGTATGAACCAAATAATGTCGTGATGCTTGCGCCGTTTTCACCCTCATGGCGATCCCATCCAATGGGTGTTTCTGACATTAGATCGTAGATGACGTGGTTGTTGAGCCAAGCGGCGATGGAATCAACCCGGATGCGGTTCTCCCAAAACTCTAGAGTGCATTCTGGAATTTCTTGCAGTCCCAAAACTACGCTCTTGACGCGTTCATCTGAGATACTAAGTACATGATTGGTAAACGCTGCCAATTCTGGCTCAAACTCTGCTTCTAAGTTACGTCGCGCCTGAATTGCCACAGTATTGTTACACGGAACGGCAATTACCCGTCGCTTTACACGACTTGCCGAGTCACCAGTAAAGATTGGGAGGTTAGATAGTACTAATACCATGCCATCGTAACGGTATTGAAAAGCTTTCTTACCTTTTTCTTCTGCCCGAATCAAATCTTCTCCAGTTAGCGACAAGAATTTACCCAATTTACCAGTTTGTTTGTCCTCATCTGGGAACAGTACTAAGCGCTTGCAGTAGGCGTTCGCACTCTCAAATCTGTTGCTACACCAATCTTCTAAAGATGTTGAGAGAACATTGTTCACACCGATTAAGCTCGTGACTAACCGGGCAAACGTACCCTTACCTGTGCCACCCAATCCAATCAAGTGTAGGAATTTTTGTAGATCGTAGCGTCCCTTTAAGACAGCGTTACAGTAACAAATTAATAGTTCTTTTATCGCTTCATTACCATTGGTAAGATGATTTAAGAAAGTATCAATGCTTGACCAGTTGGTAGCTGTGGGGTGGTATTCTCGTGGTAGTTGCCAAGTGAGACGGTATCCGGGTGAGTGAGGCAGTAGTTTAAGAGTGGCAACCTCAAGCACTCCGTTGGTAAATGGTAATAGCTTTTGAGGCAATGGCTCACACCACTTACGCTCAATCATTTGATGACGGAGAATTTTAACGATGTTGCTGATGTAGCTGGGGGAGCCATACCCTTCTATACCCTTACTATTCAGGATTTGATAAATGATAGACTCTATAAACTCATTCGTTTCTGGTGCCCAACAACCGGGCAAATCTGCTTCATATCGCATCCACTGCCCAATTTCGTTGTTGTATGACAGGAGATTGCAGTACTCTTCTGCTATTCTACGCGCTACCTTGTCTGCTGGTGGGATTTTTTGAGTAAGTTCCTTTTCGCTAGTAAACAGCTTTTCAAGACGGGCGATCGCCGAGTGGTATGCCGCATCAAGTGTTCCACTACCGTTGTTTACTACAAAATCATCCAATCCCTTTCCATCCTCTGCTTTCCACAGCATATCTTCAGAGGAGCATAAGGCTGCATTTAAAGCAAGTTTTAATTTTTTCTTACCACCGGCTACCGATATCTTAGCTTTTTGTTTTTCATCACGGTCAAACGCAAAAAGCCATCTACTACCTTCAGAAGCAAAGCGCTCTAAGTCGCTAATGAGATATGGTTTTACATATCTGTCAAGATCGTCTTTATTTTTAGCTCCACAAGCACAACCATACAGCGCAATTGTCAAGTATCCGTTAGACAAACCGCACAAACCTTTTTTTCCTCCTTCAGTAACGACTCTCGGAATATCAATATCTTCAACCCACTTCCAGAAACTACCTGAGGTAGGCACTTCGATACCATGTTTATTGCCTATCCGCTTTCTCAATTCTGCTGGCATCGGCGGAAGGAATGCCCGATCCCCGTTCCCTTTAGGTGCAAGATATCTATATGATCGTTGCCGCTCTTCATCCCACAGACTAACAACAGCTTGCCATATGCTACCATCCTCATTCATGAGAAATGCCGCGTACACAGGTTCGTTTGAGAAATGCCCGAATCGCTTAAACTCCCAACCCATAGCGTCATGTATTGGGGTGCTTACATCATGCCCGTCATTAAACTCCACATCCTGGTGGAACTTGATACAAGCATCAAAGAGTTCTGGATCTATACCACTGCCTTCAATAAATTGAAGACGTGTACACAACTTGAACTTGTCAAAACTCTCAAATTTGTTGCGTTTGCGTGGGGTGAATAAACTTGTAGTGATAATCATGCTACACCTCCGACAACCAAGCCAGCTAACATAACAAGCGCCGCATCACTTTCATTCGTCAGAAGGCATAGAGCAATGAAGTCTTGGGCTTTGCCCAGGAGCAATTGCGGAGAAGTATTCGTCAAAAAACATCTACGCGCTATATCGTAGGTTTGAAATAAAGACAATTTATACCTCGTGCGGGGCTTCGGGATTGTTCTTTCTTTTAAAGGTGAGCTTTTATACCAATAACGGAAGTTTATATTAATACATATTACCTTCTGCACCCCGCAGCCTGCCTCATGCCGTTTTCTATAAAATTCTTCTACTTCAAGGATTTCTATGGCGTTCGGGAAACCGTGGCTTCTAATCACTAACTGTAGTCCATGTAGTCTGTGTAATTGAGAGTTTTTTAAGTCCGATGCGACAGGTATCAATCTAGAGAACAGCGCTCTTGCAAAGTTGGTATAACTGGGAATTCCTGGTTTGATTCGTTGCATTATCGTCTTAATTTGTAAGCAGCAGCCCTTTTTCGCTTGCCCTTACAACTGGATATCAACTGCAAAAGATGCTAAAATAAGGGTGTTTTTCAATTATATTGCTCTTGTCTATCCTAGTTTGGTAAAGGCTAAATGAACAAGGGCTGCTTTTTTCTGAAGTAAAATGATACGTTGATTTAAAGAATTCGTCAAAAGCTGAACAAATCCCTTGACGCTGGTAATCCGGATAAACCATAATATCCTCTAGGTATCCGTGTTCCAACCTTGTGCCAGCAATGTAGGTAAAGGCGAAAGACGCAAAATAAATATGACTGATGGCGTGCGATCGCCAGCAAATCCTATCATGTTTCGTGGATAGGTAAAAGAAACTAAAGTAGGGCAGTTCAATTTTCATCCCTGTTTTATGCAACGCCAAGAATCCAATGAGTTGCATCTCAAAGTCAAACTTCAAGAGTAGGCAATTTGTAAAGCAGATATGATGTCTGCATTTAATTTAATTTTTCATCCAAGATGTACGAGGTTTGAAAAAGATAAGCATTCTAATTGCTTATCTTTATAACAGTTCTCAGTTGACTCAAACTTATGATAAATTTAGAATTGCTATGTCCAGGTGTTTTTGATGAAAGCATACTCAAATGACCTACGTCGAAAAATTATTAACTCTTATCTGAACGCAGAAGGCTCATATCGAGAACTTGCGCTTAAATTTGATGTTAGCCTGAGCTTTATTCAAACATTGATCAATCGTTATCAAGATTTAGGTAGAATTGAACCATTACCGCACGGAGGTGGTCAAAAGGCGAAAATCAATGCTAAGCAATCAGAAATATTAAAAAAACTCGTAACAGATAACAACGATGCAACTCTTGAAGAGTTATGTGGACTATTTGAGTCACAAACCCAGATTAAAGTTAGCAGAGCCACAATGGGAAGAATGTTACAGAAGCTGAAATTGAGGCAAAAAAAAATATCTGTCTCCAGAAAAAAATCTCTAAAAAATCCAAAACCTAAGAAATGATTTTGAGTAAATTATCTGTTCATTTAACATAAACAACTTGATGTTCGTGGAGCAATCAGGAGTAAATATTGCGTTTGCTGTAGCTGTATGCTAAAGCTATAAGTATAGAAATATAGCAATCCTAAATCATTTGTAAAAAATCACAGTTGTTGATAGAGTGAATATT
>JAQYWN010000952.1 GCA_029379265.1 Rhizonema sp. NSF051 | reverse complement strand
AACGATGATAACTAGCTCCATCCCAAATTAAGGCAATACGGCTTTTTGGGTACTGAGAAATTAAATATTCTACGAAGGCGATCGCCGAAGCGAGAATCACCCTTTGTAAAAGGCTTAATTAAAAACTCTTGTGTGTAATAATTCAGAGCGCCGAAATACCTCTGTCGTTGTCGTTCATTCAGCACTGGCACTTCAATCCGTTCTTTCGTACTTCCCCAAATATAACCACAAATATCTCCCCACAATAGCTTTGATTCATCTTCAAAAAAAACTACGAGTTCCCCAGATACTATCTCACGCTCATGTGCCGTAAGCCATGCGGTAATCTCTAGTTTTTTTTTAGCTACTAGTTCTGCGTCTTTTCGAGGATTCTTCTTTTGTGTTTTTTTCCAACTTATGTTAGCGTCTTTCAAGAGGTCGTAATAGCTTTGATTTGAGTCAAATACAACACTAAAACTATCTTCTATATACTCTTTTAATTCTGATAAATGCCAATAGTTTCTCTGTTTAAGCCAGTTTAATACTATTTGTCTTTGTGCCGAATCGAGATAACTTTTTGACCCTTTGTATTTCAGCCTCAGTCCGATTATACCCTGTTCTACAAATATATATTTCCATTTGCTGATAAAACTTACAGATACTCCGAGAATATTTGCAATTGTTGAATGGTTATAGTTTTGCATCACCATTTGTACAGCCAGTGCCCGTTTTAGTTCTCTGGAGTCTGAGGTAGCCTGAATAAACTCTATCAACTCTTCCATTTATACTGCCATGTACCCTATCAATGATTGACAATGTTCACCATATCAACAACTGTGATTTTTCACAACTCATTTAGGATTGCTATATATTATCATTCTATGCACGTCATTTCCAAAAAAGCCCTTAAAGACTTCTGGCTGAATCGTCCTGAGGCTCAGTCCTCTTTAGAGGCATGGTATCGGCTTGTCAGCACGTCCAGCTTTAGCACCTTCATTGAGGTCAAGCAGTCTTTCAACTCAGCCGACTACGTGCATTTACTATAATAAAGTTCGTAGTTGCGCTTCAGCGCTCTTAGCAGTCTGAGAGCGCTGAAGCGCAACTACGAACCTATCTTTTATTTACAAGTCTTTTACCGAATATAATGAATACTTTTCTCTGTTAAGTCACATACATGATAGCCTCACATACCTGGCTGTCACCCCTCTCCTAAACTTGGGAGAGGGGCACCTGGAGAGGGCGCAACAGTATGAGACACAACTGATAAAATATATAATTATACTCACAGTGATGAAATGGTCTTCTCCAACGCCATTTGTAAGTCTCGTGTCAGGTTGTTCACTGCGAGTTTTGCTGCTTGACGATTTGTCCGATAAGCTGACGAGCGTTCTGTGATTGAGATTGGTTCACCCACGCTCATCTGTGCTTGCCGCCAACCTAATCGAGGCCGTCGGGGGTTTTTGTCTCCTTTAATCCGGGCGATAAGATCGAATAAAATTAAGGACGTTTCTGCAAATCTATCAAAGGAAGGCTTTTCTTGAACATAGGTGGCTGTGACTGCTACAAAACTTTCCGCTAAGCGCATGTGTAGTAACCGCACAGATGCTTCTTCCGCAATCCAGTCTGCTAAGCCTTGCTGTAACGGAGATAAGGTGTCCAAATCAGGCAAATCAGTCCGGTAAATATCGTCCCAGCTGGCTGACTCTATTCGACGACAGCGTTCAATCACAGTTCCTTGTGGTTCAACACCAAAATATTGCTCCGCAGCTTTTAGGGATCTGTCTAGTAAAGTCTCAAGCCGAGTCGCAAGCACTTGATTAGGGTGAGCAGATGCAACTTGAGTTAGGGTTGCAGCTGGAACTCTTGTGTGTTGGTGATTGAAGCGATCATAAAACTGTTCCATCTGAGAAAGGATATTTTCACCCAGGCTAAACAATCGCTCATAGAAAACTTTTTCAATGAATTCCATGTCATAGCGATCGATGCGCTGCACTGGCAAACCGCTATCAGCTTCTAATTTACTTAAAAGCCAGTCTAGTTTTGCCCAACGTGGATTGATGTAGCTATATTGAATACCAACTGGGACAATGAGAACTTCCTCAGTTCGCTTAGCTTTCACCAAGTCTTCTACACACCAGAAGCTCATCTGAGCAACGCCAGGTTCTAGAGGGCTGACAATTTCGCTATGTCCATTAGTCGCTCCTTCTGGAGCCACAGCTACTGGCATTTTGCCATTGGCAAACAAATCTCGTGCTGTTCGCAGACTCACCCGATCTAGCTTTCCTCGATGAATCGCTAAACCTCCTAACCAAGACATCAGCCAACCAAGCCAGTTCCCAGCCCACAAAGTCATACCTCGATCATAGAGAAAATAAGAATGAGTTGGATATTGCAGTGAGATACCCCGTTGACGAGCCACTTTTGGTACAGCACGAGATAACAGGTACATCATGCAGAGGGGATCGTCAACTTCAGGGTGGCGAAATGCAATTAAAAAGCGAATTTTGCCAGCCTGGAATTTTTGGTAGAGTTCAACGAGTACCTCGACATTTGTAGTTTCCATCCGCGAGATACCACTTGGTAACCACGGTCTTATCCGCAATCGCCTTAAGATTGGTAGTGAGGATCGAAAAACATAGTATGCCAGCAGGTTAAAACGCTGTGGGATAGACTCTAGGCGTGCTTGAGCGCGGTGAATCGGATGAGGCAAGTTGACTCTCCTGGTTATGCTTCTAAGGTAGGGAAACTGTGACTGTGGATCACTATCACTGTTAATTTAAATTTAAGCAAATCTGTGTAAATTGTAGATTGACTGCCAAGAGCGCGATCGCACTGTCCAGAGGCAAGATAAGTACCTATGCAAAATTAATTACATATTTTTCTCCAAAATCTCGAATGATTT
>JAQYWN010000951.1 GCA_029379265.1 Rhizonema sp. NSF051 | reverse complement strand
GTATTTTTACTTATAAAGATGTCAGAAGTTTATAACATTTTTAAATAAAGTTAGCCTTAGTACTGGAAAGGAAACCAAGACTAAATAACCCACTAGAAACCTGATTTTTCACGGGATATGGTAAGTCAGATTTACTCATGGGAAAAGGAATTCTAGATGTCTGTGAGCATTTGCCCACTAGAGCGAGTTCTGTTTGGGATAGCGAGTATGACTGTGCGCCTCACCGCTTGTTAACAAAGTAGGTGATCAATTCTTTAAAATAACGAGCGAGCTTCACTGCTCATTTCACCGCGTTACTCTGAATCATTGTCATTTGGCAAAGTATTGGCTGAGTTTTCAGGTTGCAGTATCAACACATCTTCATAGATCAGATTGACCGAAATGGTCAATCCCACGCTCGTCAGCTCAATATCATCGCCTTCGGTGTAGGGAATAAACGTCCACTCTCCCGATTTACTCCGCCGAAAGAGATCCACTGACTTAGTTTCAGATCCGACCAGAACATACTCAAGCAAACTCTCCAAACGGCGGTAGAGGGCAAATTTCCCTCCTCGATCATAGGCTTCAGTGCTGGGAGACAAGACTTCAATAATCAAGCAGGGATAACGAGAGAATTGTTGAGCAGTGCGATCTCGATCATCGCAGGTGACGCTGACATCAGGATAAACAAAGGCACCTTTCTCTGTGATTCCGACCTTTGCATCTGAGTTTCTCACCTTGCAGCGTAAGAGTAGAGGTTGCCGCAGCGCACTGGCAACATTCATAGCAATGTCAGCATGGGGCAACGATCCACCCGTCATTGCGAAGACTTGCCCATCAAAATACTCATAGCGTAGATCTTGCTGGGCTTCCCACTCAAAATATTCCTGTGGGGTCAAGCGGGGAAGTTCATGGGTAGCTTGCATGAGCAAAACTCCAAGGAAAGGACGTTGCATCTTCCATTTTCATTGTAGGCGTCACTGTGCTAATCCGGGGATTTTGTCCGCGCTCAAAATTCTCAAGAGTCTGGAACGACGATTTTTCGTTCAAAATAGATCAAAGTTTGCAGCAGAATCATGGTTCTCTCATCAATTTTTGGTCAGAAAGTACTTGATAAAAAGCTTACCCCTTGAGAGTTTCAACTAATCGCGTACAAATTTCCCTCTTTTATCACTTAAATTAATACAATCACAAATATTTTTTGGCTTTTTTTTCAAACCAGGTGCATAAGTTATTTGCCTAGTACATATAGAATTAATAAGAACAAGCGCCGAAACAAACTTTCATCGGCTCTCCCAAAAGGAACTTGATTATGAATATGAAACGAGTAATCATTGGTGCAATTCTAGCTTTACCTCTCTATGCCGTTACTGTTCCAACACAACAAGCATCAGCATCAGAGGGACTTATTAATCCCCATGTTCAATCAGTAGCATCCAAACCGACACTTATAGCGCTTAGACACCGTGTGCGTGTTGCTGGGCATTATGAAGGTAGAGGTCGCTATCGGAGATGGGTTCCTGCTCACTATGTGTATAGATAAAGAGCGCCATAATTTTTTGATTAACTAATAATAATCTAGGAACTAGGCACGACATTAATAATGTTGTGCCTAGTCATTTAACTCATAAAATCCGACATATCGACCAACAGACGATCACGCATCTACCGCTACAAAAGCATGGTTTTTATCTGTATTATCTTGATACAGATTTTTGGTTTTTGAATAAAGCTTAAATACGGCTCTGCACATTCGTCTACACCCGTTCCACAACTCAATTTTAGCAATGGTACTTGGATAATCAAGCTCTGTTTCAAGATTAGTGACTATAGTCACCTAAACTAGTGACTATAGTCACTTAAACGAGCGTCATAAGCCTACTGTATATGCGTTGCATCACTGTAAGTAGTTCACGGATTACTTGTGTACTTGAGAACACCATTAATGTTTTCAATACCATCTAATGCTATTGAAGTGCGTGTCAGCGAAGCGTCTCGTTTGCTACAAATAGCTTTCAATATATTCCCATGAATATGGATATTACTGCAAGTCAGCTGATAACTGCTACTTTTACTGAAGTCAGTTTCGCGGAGAGTGCCATTAATGTTTTCAATTCCCCGTAACTCTATTGAAGTGTTATTTAATGAATGATCAACTCTATAGCAATCAGCTGATAGCACATCTCCAGAAATTGAAATATTTCTACAACTATTTTGATAAGAACTAGGTGCAGCATTAGCAGGATTATTCATACCAACAAAAGTAGATGTTGCCAAAAAACCGATCACGCTAAGTAGATTTAGTTTCATAGTTTTTGCTTGTATTATTTACAAATTTTGTAAGGAGGAGCTTAATACAATCAACATTAGTCAGTAAGTATGCTGATATTGATTGAACTCATATGTCTAGTAATGAACCCATCCGTTTTTTCAAACTTTCTTTACTTTATGAGTAAGCAGTACATGCGTAAATGAGGATAAGTTAAGGAAAGTTATGGATTAACAGAACGAATTACCGATGCGAGGAGCGGAGTGAGAATAATCCCGATTTTTTCTACGGAACTTTGTGGTCGATCTCCATCAAATCTCTGTGGAAGAAAAATCAATTACTCCCGCTGTTTAGCATTCGCGAATTTATCGGCGAATGGTGGGGATGTTACGAATTGACTGCTAGAACTTAGTAATTCCATTATCTCCGGGTGCTGGAATGCCATCGACAGTTCCTATCGACCTCAGACTGCCATCGTCATTCACTTGGAACCTACTGATAGTACAAACAGCAGAATTGAGGACGTACAAATAACGACTCTTGGAGCAGCTCGCTCTATACTCTCCTGGAGTAATGCTTGTTCATCTCAGATTTCAGAAAAGAGTACGTGTTATTGCGTAAAATATATGTTATTAT
>JAQYWN010000950.1 GCA_029379265.1 Rhizonema sp. NSF051 | reverse complement strand
ATTCTAGAATGTTTTTTGAAACATAAAAATCAGGTTCTTAATCGTTCAAAAATTTTAGAAAAGCTATGGAACTCAGATAACTTTTCTGGTGAAGAGACAATTAAAACTCATATCACTAATATCCGCAGAAAACTAAAATCGGTAGGAGCAAGCGAGGATCTTATCGCAACTGTTTATGGTGTAGGGTATCGTTTAAATACTAAGTGAATAAATAGATAATATTTTTAGTTGCTAAGCAAAACAACTATTGTCGCTACTAAAGGCTGACAGTCAAATGTCAACTATTAATAGACAAAGCAATGTTTCAAAAAATTCGCTATCAATTACTGTTATCTTATTTGCTAGTGTTGGCAACCATACTAGGAGTATTTACATTTGTAGTCAGAATTGCTTTTTATCGCAGTTTGACAAATCAACTGACAAAAACTTTGACTTTTATAGGTCAAAGTGCTATTGTTAATGCCCATTATGATAAAAATTTTAAAGATGTAAAAATTCAAATCGATAGAAAGTTTCCGGAGAAAGATTTTCTGGCAGCAGATCAAGCTTTGCAATGGTTTAATCCCCAAGGAGATTTAGTCGCCCAACAAGGAAAAGGAAATGCCTTTTTAACATTGCCGTTTTCTGCAAACGAACCTGTACAAAGCCAAGAAGAAAAAGTTCAAGGAGTGACTTTACCAATTATTGTTAACAATGATAGAAAACTCATTGGGTATGTGAGAGTTAGTCAATCCTTAGAGGATATTGACCAAAGCTTGAATAAGTTAGACTGGGGTTTGGGAGGAGGAATTTGTATTGCACTGCTTCTAAGTGGTGTGAGTGGAATTTTGCTAACGCGTCAGGCAATGAAACCAATTGAAGAAGGATTTCAACGCTTTAAACAGTTTACGACTGATGCTTCCCACGAACTCCGCAGTCCTTTAATGGCAATTAAAATTAATGCAACGGTGGCACTTAAATATATAGAGGGGATGCGAGAGACAGATGTTAAAAAGTTCCAATCTATCGCTAGTGCAACCAACCAAATGATTCGTCTCACAGAAGACTTACTATTTTTAGCTCGTTACGATAAGATTCCAACTCAAAATTGGGATACTGTTAATTTGACAGTGATTTTAGATAATTTGTTACAGCTTTATAAACTTCAAGCTGAAGCTAAACAAATTAACTTGCAATCTGAATTGATTCAGAATCTGTATTTATTAGGTGATTCAGTCCAATTAACCCGATTGTTTACAAATTTAATTGAAAATGCTATTAACTATACATCTAATGAGGGTTTAGTTGAAATTAAGGCAAGCCAAATCGGTTCCCAAATCTATGTAAAAGTACGGGATACAGGTGTAGGAATTGCACTAGAAAATATTGACAAAGTGTTTGATCGCTTTTGGCGAGCCGAACAATCTCGTTCTTATCATCTTGGCGGTTCGGGTTTGGGACTGGCTATTGCACAAGCGATCGCCGAAAGCCACGGGGGACTAATTACTGTGACAAGTCAGTTAAATGTTGGGAGTTGTTTTACGGTACGTTTATCAGCTAGTACCGCTCCCTTGGAATTAAAAATTAAAACTTAAAAACCTTTACAGAATATTTATTTTAGTTTAATCATATGTTTATATAACGGCTATATTGTATCTGTAGTTCCCAGCTTGGAATATGGGAACGTTAGTAACGAGTATAAGTAGGAGTTGTTCACTTATGCCGAGATGGACTGCACAAGACAAACAAGCGTATCGAACCGAGGTGATTCGACGAGTTACCGCAGCGATGCCCTCGGTAATGCAGGAATATGCCTCAATTAATTGGGCTCTTGAACTGAAAGTCTACCATACGGAGCATGAATATTACCCTGACTACATCCACGCTCCTATTCATGGGATAACCGATGCCTACACTAACACTGAGTCGTGCTTAGCCTGGGATGCTGCTATGGATGCAATTATTCCCCTGAGCCACAATGTTAGTTGCCAGCAGTTGCGCGAGAATATGGCTGAGCTAATTCCTCAAGACGCTCAAATTGGAACAGTGCTAGAGCTTGGTGCAGGTACGGCTGAAGGAGCGTTGGCTCTGGCAAGGCGGTTCCCACAAGCTACTTTTCGCGTTACTGATGTTTCGCCTTACATGCTGGTGATCTCTCAGCACAAGTTTAACAAGGTTGGATTTGGTGAGCGGGCTTCGTTCGAGCAGGTGGACGCTCGTCACACTGGCTACCCTGATAACTCTTTTGATATTGTCACGTCATCACTACTCTTGCACGAGACGCCTAAAGAGTGGACGCCGAAAATTCTTAAGGAGATGTACCGGATCACCAAACCCGGAGGTTGGGTACTATACGCTGACACCTATCGTGGTGAATACGCCCTGAGCGCTTCTTTTCAAGAACCTTGGTTGGATGACTTTATCCATTTCAACTTCGAGTACGAGTTTGCGAAAGCGGGTTTTACAGAACTCAAATACATTCCCTATGCAGTGGGTTTGTGGTATATGGTTGGCCGTAAGCTATAAACATGAGAACAAAATAATGACAACAGAAGTTAGCAAACCCCAAATAGCGACGACTGTGCGTAGCTACCAGAACTTTATTAATGGCAAGTGGGTGGCTCCAAATTCCGATCAGATCTATGAACGAAAAAGCCCTGTCACCGGGCAGACTATTGTCCAGATCCCCTGGAGTAACCTTGCAGATGCAGACGCGGCAATCCAAGCAGAGCGGTATTGGTCGGGAATTGGGGCACAAGGGTCTTGAAGAGTACTTCGAGACGAAATCCATCCAAATCAAATTAGGAAGTTGAAAAATCTATGGTCAAAGTGCCTTAAAACTTTTTTGAACACAGAGAGCCTACTCGGTTTCCACCAGAATAATAAAGTATTACCGAATACTTTATTATTCTGGAT
>JAQYWN010000949.1 GCA_029379265.1 Rhizonema sp. NSF051 | reverse complement strand
AAATTATAACGAAATTTTAAGATCGCGTGATCTCTTAGCTTTAAATGATAAGGGTGTAAAAGCCTTCAGTTATCAGCCTGCATGATTTATAATTCAGCTTAGGTCGCCTGTGTTTAGAAAATTTCTTTACAAGCTTGATTGAGTAGCGGCACTTTAGGCGCTCATAGTTACAAGTACTAAAGCATATTGCCGACATAGACTTGGGTAAAATATAGAGAAGAAGGTAATTGGGGTAACAACGGTTACAAAACCTTGGGCATAGGCTTTGTTACCTTGAAAGTCATGCACGCTAAGGGGTCTTGTCACCGTGGGTTCGGTTTGTATTGAAATCATTGAGGGAAATCCCCATCTGAGGTCGTTGCTGGGCTGGCACTTGCAACAAATGGACTATCGCGTGCATCAAGCCGCAAGTATTTACCAGGCACGGGAAGTGTTTTTAAATCAGCAGCCAACACTAGTCATCCTTGATGCTGACTTAGCTGATAGTGATGGCATTGAATTTTGCAATTGGTTGCATTGTCAACAGCAGCCATTGATCTTAATGCTATCTGCCCGTAGTAATGAAGCCGATATCGTTATAGGTTTGAAAGCGGGGGCGGATGACTACCTCACCAAACCTTTTGGCATGCAAGAGTTTCTTGCAAGGGTGGAAGTATTAATTCGTCGCAAGCGCACACCCATTGCACCTGCGTATCTGGATTATGGAACACTGCAAATCGATTTAGTACAGCGTCGCGTTCGCTTCCAAGGAGAGTTCATTGATTTAACACCTCAAGAATTCAGTTTACTTTATGTTTTGGCACAAGCTGGGGGAGTGCCTCTGTCTAGGTCGGAATTACTCCGTCGCGCTTGGCCAGATGCTATTGATAACCCACGTACCATTGATACCCACGTTTTATCGCTGCGGAAAAAAGTTGAACTTGACCCCCGCCAACCTAGCTTGATCCAAACCATCCGCAATGTAGGATACAGATTTAACATGGAAATTTTGAATGCTAATAGTCCTCGATCACAAACAAAACTAGCTCAAGAGAAATTCAACAATCAACGTTCAACTCTAAGTACCCCCAGGTAATGTGGGGAGAAAGTAGGGGCGGGTTTAATACAGACAACATCTGGTTACTTCCGTTTCCGCATGTCAAACCCGCCCGTGTAGGAGTGTTCGAGAATATTTAAAACTCCTGTCTCCTAAAATTCATTATCCTCTTGTGCTTGCATTAAGTTTTCTTGTAAGCTAATCCAGTTTATAAAAGACGCTCTTTGATCTAGCAATAACTGACCCTGCTTTAGCTGCAATAAACGCGTACAAAATTTCTGGGCTAACTCAAGCTGCTGATTTACCATCAAGATTGTCATGTCTTGATTTTGAGTCAGTTGGGTTAAAATCTGTAAAATATGGGAAGTTGTACTAGGATCTAAAGCTGAAGTAGGTTCATCCAATAATAAAATTTTCGGTTGGATAACTATGGCGCGTCCGATCGCCACCAACTGTCTTTGTCCGGTAGAAAGTTGAACTTCGGTTCGTCCCAACCAATCATTTGGAATCTGTAACTGTTCTATCCAGTGAGTTACGCGCTGCTGGATGGTCTGTTGAGGTAACCCGCGCAAAACTAAGGGATAAGCTAAAGCTTCTTGCACTGTCATTCCCAATAGCTTAGACTCTTGCGGTACTAGTGTCACAGAAGCTCGCACTTGCAAAACGGGAATTCGGCTGTACTCCTGATTTTCCAGATAAATTTTCCCGGTGCTGGGTTCACTTAAACGATTGAGAAGACGTAATAATTGAGTTTTTCCAGCACCAGAGGGTCCGACAATCACAATGCGATCGCCGCGATTTACCTCAAAGGAAATATCCTGTAATATAGGGTAACCTTGTAAGTTTTCCTTCGCCTGAGTTTTCAGCTTGGTAAATAAATTAACTTGCTCTAGCCGTAATTGGGCTTGGGGAGTGAAATTATCCAATTTTCTGTGAGGTTTTAGATTAAATTACCTTGCGCCACTGCGGTGGCAATCGTCCAACCATCTACCAGTAGCAGCAACAGTGTGAATACTAGTAAAATTAAATACATCCACGGCTGTGCTAATGGGTACACATCTGTAGTATCAATCCCCGTTTTTTCCTGTACTAACCTGACTAATTGAGTAAATCCTACTATACGCATTGGTAGTAAATAAGCTTTCTCGTCCTTACTTAAGAAATAATAAACTAGCCCTCCTTGACCGGTGGTGCGGGGTTTCAATTCTTTGACTTCCGACCAAGGTAACAACCAACCTTTACGGAAAAAACGCGGAACCCAAGCAGGATAAGTGACTTGAATTCCTTGGTCATCGACAATCACTCGTTCGCTTAACGCTGCATACAGAGCAACTAAACCAATGCTAATACCTACCCATAACAATGCTGGTGGTACTGGTGCAGCTGTAACTTGGGACAGAAACGGTAGTGGGGAAGTCAGTGCCACGTACAAACTCAAAAGTGTGATCCGAATCAAAGGAGATAGGCGAAAAATAGACGGTGATGACATTTTGGATTTGGGATTGACCAGAAATGACAATTCTTTTTCACCTACATGGTAGCTATAAACGACCTCCCACAAACACGGCAACTGTGTTTTTATCTTCTCCATGCTAATAGAGCACAGGAGAGAAGCACATTCGTAAAACTGCCCCGATGGTTCAATTTTCACTTTCTTCTCTCTTCCAAATCCTTCTCAAAAGCGCTCACTCTACCTCCCAAACGTGGCAATGAACACAAACAGGTGGAATGAAGAGGCTCAAGAATAGTTTTAATGTTCCATTGTCGCTCAGATTCGTAGTTATAGCACACCAAAAATCATCAATAATGGGAGTTATGTAGCTCGATTCTTAATCGAAAAGTATTAAGCCTTTAATAATAATC
>JAQYWN010000948.1 GCA_029379265.1 Rhizonema sp. NSF051 | reverse complement strand
CTTGTAAACTCACTACTGCTGGGTCATTTTGTCATGCGTTAGTCTAAACTCCAGTTGCAAGACAGCACAATCAATGTTCTGAAAGAACTGGGCTATTAGGCGATCGCGCTCAAGGAAGTTTCTGCGAAATTTATCTCATCAATGGCGTGCCATTTCAAGTTGCTCATACGCTTGTTTCCCTTTGGGAAACTGAGATAAATACCGTTATTGAAGGCTTCCCCACTATAATTCTTGCTGCTACTGATAGTTTGAATGGCCAGAAACCTGACTTCTCGCTCGAAGTAGATTCGCTTGCTTGGTGCTTTGTATAATCTCACGACTTCATCAACAAGAGCGTAATTTTTGAGATAGCTTCAAATGCTGTATCCAAGATTGCTCTGATAATTGGGAAATTGCATTTGGCGAAAGCGTTGCAGTCAAAACATCTTTATTTTCAGTAATATCACTGACACCCAAGTTTTGTAATAAAGCAGTGTCTGCATCTGCTTTGGTATGAATGAAGATAGTTAAACTCCGTTCTTCTGGATCTTGAACTTGATTCAATGCCATAGCAAGGGCAGCATCGAGCTTCTGATAATTCATAAGCTATTCCTATATAGGTAATGGGTAATATTGTGTTCGCTTAAATACTGATCATATTCATTTGGTTAATGGTTGATTGCAATTAACCCTGACGCTCGTACCTCGCTAACGGGTGACGCTCGTTCGCATGCATGATTGCGTCTCCCCTTGGGAGAAGACAAGGGAGATCGCCAGTTCCCTACGGCGGGAAACCCGCCTTAAGGACTGGTCTCACCATCAACCATTAACAAACAACTTAATTGTTAAGTGATTACCCGAACATAATATAATGGCTCATAAGTCATTGGGAAGAAATTATTACCAATTTCCAATTCTCAATGACTTATTACCCAGTTTATTTGCACTAATGACGCTTAACAGACTATCGAACGGTTAAAGATTTAATGTATCAATCAGCCCAAATCCCCATTTTTTATCGAAGGTTCCTGCTGGTTGTTTGGGAATTGAACTATTTTTGCGGAGTAAGTCTTTAACACCAGCTGGGTCAAGCTTTGGATTGCGCTGTAACAGCAGTGCTACCAAGCCAGCTACAAAGGGAGTTGCCATACTTGTACCAGCTAAAACGACAAACTTAGAATTAACAATCTTTGAACGGTCAAAATGTGCACCTGAAGAGAGAGTGGAAACAATCATGGCTCCTGGTGCTGCGAGATCTGGTTTACGAGCGCCATTACGTAGAGGTCCTGAGCTGCTGAATTCAGAAATAGTATTTAAATGCAAGCCTGCTTCTAATTGTTTATTATCAATATCCGTGTATTTGATTTTGGTAGTATAAGAAGTAACGGTGACTGCACTTTTAGCGGCTCCTGGAGAACCGATTTTCTCGGAATCTGTTACACTAGTACCTGTAAAAAACACGGATTTCTTGTCATCTATTGTCCATACATCTAGATGTGCTTGGGTTGATGAAGTGTTGCGTACTCGTAACTGCCAAACACCTCCGATGACTGGCAGGGTTCCTTTACTACGAATTTGCAAAAAGAAATTATGGTCGCCGTTGGCTGGATCTGGTCCTGGGGTCACCACTTGCACTTTTGAGCTTTGCAAAGTATATTCTTGCGCGGGATTCCCGTTAGTAACGATTTTTTGCCAAGGGGTGACTAACCCGAAGGTATCACGCAGTGATACTTCCAACTGACTATTACCAGGATACCAAGCGTTTAACAAAACTATATCCAATTGGTTGTTAGTTGGAACGAGAAAGCGCATAGTCGCCATTTGACCGGGAGGTACGATGGTTTGACCGTGAATGTTGTCGTTGCCCTCGTTACCTGCAGCACAACAAACAATCCGTCCGGGACCAGTTTCACTGTCAATGATTTTAGAGAGCGAGTCACTGCCATCGTGAGCGTCGGCATGTCCACCCAAACTCAGATTAACAACAACTGGGCGCTTCATTTCACTGGCTACCCGGAAAATGTAGCGAATACCATCAGCAATGTGGGCGTCTTGTAAGTCTGACTTAACGATGACTAATTCCGCTTCTTGGGCAACTCCGCCATAGGTTGTGTCAACACCAGATGTAATCCCAGCAACATGGGTTCCATGACCTTCAGTGTCATTAGAAATTGTCAAGTGTTCTTTGGTTAATTCTGACCCATAGCTGCCCTCTTTCACTCCAGAACCTGATAGTGTTTGATCCCAAATGCGTAAAATTCTTCCAGCAAAGGCAGGGTGTTTTGGGTCAATGCCAGTATCTACAATACCGATCAGGACTCCTTTGCCAGTCAGTTTACTCTTATTTCTAAATTCTGGTACATGCACTGCCTTTGTCGCAACGTCTAGGTGTTGGTTCAATTGACGTGATGGCTTGATACGCAAAACAGCAGGATCTTCCGAGACAATATCTAAACTTTCTATCGGTAAGTAAGCTGTTCGGACACTCCCTGTCTCCTGGTTGACTTGAACACCGTAGCTTGATAGGTGTCTCAAGTCCGCATTCGGTTCACAGTAGATGAACACGATACTACTAGTGGGTTTGACCGTACTATTATGGAGAACGATACCTAGCGATCGCTTATGCGTAATTAAAGCTTGGTCTCCTTCCCGTTTGTAATCCTCATATGCTAATAGTAGTCCGGGAGAAAGTTTTTCGGGTCTCATTTGTCACTCTACTTCAATTGCTACAACAGATTAATGATTTTAGTAGCATTATGCCGCCTTGGCATTAATTGTCAATTTTTTGAGATGATAATCTAGAGTGCGAATACATGGCGATTCTCAGTTTTATGTCATATATTTTTGACTCTCCCAATTTAGCGAGAGGGCTGCCCATGAAAAGGGTGTAGAGGGTAGGGTGTGGGGTGTGGGGACCCCATAATTAAAA